>JAUVZS010000156.1:0-4195 GCA_030602435.1 Clostridia bacterium | reverse complement strand
ACAATAATTTCTCCCTTGTCTCCATCTAAGACTTCTTGATTTTGATCATTAACAATTTTTACACTCACATTATTCATTGGTTGTCCAACTGACTCGATATTACTTTCTAAATCTCTGTTTAAATTAATTGATATAGCACCTGCTTCTGAACTTCCATAATGCTGATTTATTATAGTACCAGACTTATTCTTAAACCTCTTGGCTGTATCAAAAGATAAGGGTACACCTGCAGAGATACAAAGCCTAAGGGACCTTAACTCTAATGCCCTTTCTGTATAACTGTCTACTAAAAGCTCAAACATATAAGGTATGCCTGGAAATATACTTATTGACTTAGTTTTAATCATTCTAATAATCTCATGTGGAACAAATCTATCTAAAAGAACAAGTGTAGCCCCTGTTTTAATAGAGGTTAACATACAATGTCCCAATCCATAAGAATGAAATAGTGGTATAGCCCCCAAGATATTATCTTTATCTGTAATTCTTTCGGTACTTGCCACATTCTCTGCTTCACTAACAAGAGTTTTATGAGTGCGTATTATACCTTTGGGTTTACCAGTTGAACCAGAGGTGTAAAGATAAAGTGCCTCATCTTCAGCTCTAATATTTCTCTTTATATCCTGATTAGTTTTTTGCTTTAGTAGTTCTTCAAAAGATAATATGTTATTCTTACTCGGTAGTCCACTTACAATAAAATTTTTAAGGTTGCTTAATCTATCTATCTTATCTACAAATTCATTAGCTGTAATTATGGTTCTTATATGGCAATGATCAAAGATAAATTTCAATTCTTCTGGTTTGTATCTTATGTTTAGGGGTACAGCAATTGCACCAATTTTAGTTATAGCAAAGAAGCTAACAATGAATTCAAGAGAATTATTGAATAATAGACCAACTCTATCCCCACAACTTACATTAAGTATACTCAAATTAGATGCGAAATTGGCTACTTTGCTTTGCAATTCGAAATATGTCAAACCATCCTCTTTGAATGTTATAGCAGCTTTATTTGGGTTATTAGTAACTGCTTTCTCCAACATCTTACCTAAGGTCATTTTTCTTCAACCTATTAGCAAATATAAGTTCTTTTGAGATCTGGAAACCTCTGATAGAGATTTTTCCTCCTTTGCAGGGTGTAGGATTGAGATATCAGGCTTCAGGCGAAATGCCTTAAAATGCTAAAATGTTATGTCATTTCTAATTTTTAATATTCTATCCTTCACTCCCTACCATAAATCCTACACCCTGTTAGATGATAAGGGTTCTTTTTCTCCCTTTTATCTTCCAAGAGATGAAATTCAAGCACTTCGCTATTTCCAAAGTTTTAGGTTCTACCTGCCAAGCAATTTATTCTTTCTCTATAATCGTTATAGTCTGGCGGCCCTCAACAGATGTAAACTTAGGGTTAACAGATGTAGTCTGCTCCACTGACCAGGTGTAATCCCCTGGATTAATGGGATTAGTTACTAAATAGATAGTCCCTTCGTCTTCTACATCCATATCATATGCATCCCCTGGAAGTAAGTCAGGCACGGTAATAGTTATGCTTTCTTTATCGAACTCAATATATCCTGTATCCGCTTTCAATGCATCACTATACACTCTCCACTTTCCAGGAGTGGTAGTTGAGTAAATGGCTCCCGTATGGTCGAGACGTTCTGGGCTTGAAAATCGCCAGACAAAATCTCCTACCTTTGAACCATCTGCTGGGTCATGGATTTCGTAGCCACGTGGAATACTCATTCTTACCATCCTCGTCTCGGCTTCTCCTTGGTGAAACTTTAACCTGAATGTGTAGCTGGTCGTTGCCCCAACAACATTTGATTCCGGAATGATTTCCATAGTTGCCATACTCTCTCGAATTTCATACCCGTTACACCTGCAGACACCCATCGCTAGAAACATTACTAAACTAATAATTATATACCTTTTCATCTTTACTACCTCCTTTTATTGTATTTCTTTCTGTTAAACTTCTACTTTTAACCTCTTTTAACATCACCTCCTTCTTTACATAAGTGCGTGCCTTTCACAAAATTCGGAAAGGCTTATCAGTTCTTGCTTTCAGAAACCTATCTTTTTGGACTTCACCTCCACTTTATCTAACCCTTATTAAATGGGCACTTCAGAGATTAAGTTTTTACCTATAGTCACATTGTCACTATTATCTATAGGGCCCCATGGCACTATCAAGAATTTTACAAATTTTAGCCCTTTTTAAAGGAAAGATAATTTTCTAAATGAACCCCATAAGACCTTCCGTTTCTTATGGGATGAACGGCCTAGAAGAGATTCAAAGCCTCTTTCAAGCCTTCTAACAGAGTTTGCTTATTCTTAAAACTCGCTCAATTCTGAGATAACTTTTCTCAAGATAAAAAAGCTTCATTTTAGTCAAATATGTACAATTTTTTTGCCAATTTTGAACTTGTTAAAAAATTCACTTATTTGAGATGGCGCTTAGTTAGTTTACTGGTGAGGATTCAGAGATTTTTTAAAGGTAGGTATTCTTGATAGTTACATGTCTATAGATAATTTTTCTTCTAACTTTTCTGGCCAATTTTGTACATCTTTTAAAATGCTATATTTAAAAAATATTTAAATTTCAGCTTCTGGAGAGGCTACGGGAGAAGATGGACATTAATGCCCACTCTCTATAAAGCCGTTCTTATTCGCTGAATTTCAGTTGTTGCTTAAGTTCCAGCCTCTAGATAGTATAGAAAGATGGACATTAATGTCCATCTTTCTATACTATAAATTCTTCTTATTTTTGCTCAATTTAACTATTGACTTGATTTTTAGCCTTTAAAGAACATAGAAAGGCAAACATTGGACATTATTGTCTACTTTGTAAAATTGGCTTTTTTCCAAAGATAAATGCTCATTGCTGCTGAAATTAAAATTCCTGAAAAAAGGGCGAGAAAATAGATACTAAAATAGCTCCAGCTGCTTTTGTTCCTCTTCTTTCTCTTTACTAAATATATTAACTTCTCCATAAACTCCATCCTCCTCAGAAGCAAGAGCCTCCTTTAGCTCATTTAGCCAAAGAGGATGAGTAAAGTCTCCTGTTCCTACCAGATCAACTCCTTTTATTCTGGCCATCTTATCAAGATGGGGAAAGGTATATCCTCCTCCATGAGGAATGAGATTAGCCTGTCTTAACCTTTGATATACTCCCAGTTTCCTTGCTCTTTTCCCTCCAGGATATATAAAGGACCGAAAGGGGTATTAATTTGGCTTGTTTCTTATGATTCACCATTTACGATTCACTAATCAGCTTATCACTTATAGCTTACAGCTTAAGGCTTACAGCTGGAGTAGGGTGCGGGAGTACAAGCAACAAGAGACGAGCGGTTAACAACGGATTTCGATTGAGCATCCGCTAATGGCTGCTTGCTTTATGGCAGGCGACATAATGTTCTTCCCCTATATCCTTAAGTAAAGGCTCTTCCTTCTTACATCTTTGGGTTGCGTATGGACATCTAGGGTGGAATCGGCAGCCGAGAGGAGGATTTACTGGACTGGGCACATCTCCTTTTAATATTATCCGCTCTCGTTTGACCTCGGGGTCGGGAATGGGGATGGCGGAAAGAAGAGCTTCTGTATAAGGATGTTTGGGAGAGAAATAGATTTCCTTCCAATTGGCTAACTCCACTATTTTTCCTACATACATTACAGCTACTCTATCACTAATATACTTTACCACGCCCAGATCATGAGCTATGAAAAGGTAGGTAAAATTAAACTTGGCTTGCAATTCCCTCAGTAAATTAATTACCTGAGCCTGTATAGAGACATCCAAGGCGGATACCGGCTCATCACAAACCACGAACTTAGGATTGATGGCCAAAGCACGGGCAATACCTATTCTTTGTCTCTGACCTCCACTAAATTCATGAGGATATCTTCTTAAGTGCTGTCCCTTTAACCCTACAATTTCCAACAGTTGACGAACTCTCTCCTCTCTTTCCTTGCCCTGAGCAAGATTATGAATAAGTATGGGCTCGCTGATAATATCTCCTATGGTCATTCGGGGATTAAGGGAAGCATAAGGGTCCTGGAAAATAATTTGCATATCCCGGCGCAACCTACGTAGTTCTTTCTTATTCAGCTTAGTTATATCTTTATTTTCAAAAATTACCTTTCCCTCTGTGGGCTCTACTAATCTCAAGATAGCTCTTCCGGCAGTTGTCTT
>JAUVZS010000201.1:0-3643 GCA_030602435.1 Clostridia bacterium | reverse complement strand
TCCAGGTTCTCTTTGACAGAACGAGTTCGATAGGGACTGTCCTTACCAGGTTCAGTCAAGGTGCCGCGGTACTCTCTGATTTTCTCTGTGCTCAAGCTGCAAACGTAGGCCTTACCAGCTTTAATTAACTGGACAGCGTACTCGTATAGTTTCTCAAAGTAGTCCGATGTGTAGTACAGATGTTTGCCCCAGTCAAATCCAAGCCATCGAATGTCTTTTTTGATGGATTCAATGTATTCAATGCTCTCCTTGCCTGGATTGGTATCATCGAAGCGCAAATAACAAATACCACCTTTGTTTTCCAGGGCAATGCCAAAATTAAGGCAAATCGACTTGGCGTGTCCAATGTGCAAATAACCGTTCGGTTCTGGTGGGAATCGGGTCACCACTCGGCCCTCGTTTTTATTTACCCTTATGTCTTCCCTAATAATATCTCGTATAAAGTCAGAACGAGGGGCAGAGTTTTTGTTGTTGTCTTGTTCAGTATTCGGAGCCTTCATGGTTTCTATTTTCTCCTTGAAGAAAAAATCTCATAGCACTATTTCGTTTAAATTTAGGACATACAAAGCCGCGTCAAGTCATTTATCCCCCTAACCCAAAAAGTTTTGTTATTCTTTGGGTTAAATATTACCATGTATATTTTACCAAAACTGGTAAGATAAGCAAGATGCTTGATTTAATTACTTCGGTTGTTTGACTTTCTTTTTTGAACTGACTATAATTAGCTAAATCGTGGTAAGAAAAAAAGGAGTAAATAGTTTAAGGTTGGTTAAAATCCTTAAATTGAAACTTGTAAAGCTATCCAAAATTAATAAGAAAGAGAAGAATGAATTTTCAGGATATCATATTCACTCTACAAAATTACTGGAAAGAACAGGGATGCCTAATTCTTCAGCCTTATGATGTGGAAAAGGGAGCAGGAACTTTTAATCCAGCTACCTTTCTGAGAGTGCTGGGGCCTAAAGCATGGAAAGCAGCCTATGTGGAACCATCACGGCGTCCTGCTGATGGGCGATACGGAGAGAATCCCAACCGACTTAGACTTCATTACCAATACCAGGTAATTATCAAACCCTCCCCTGATGATATTCAATCCATCTATCTAGAAAGCCTTAAAAGACTGGGTATCCAATTCCTTCATCACGACATCAAATTCATTGAGGATGATTGGGAATCTCCTACTCTGGGAGCATGGGGATTAGGATGGGAAGTAAGGCTGGATGGAATGGAAATCACTCAATTTACATATTTTCAGCAGGCAGGAGGATTTGATTTAAAGCCTATTTCCGTAGAACTTACCTATGGATTGGAGCGAATTGGAATGTGCCTTCAGGAAGTGGATAATGTCTTCGATCTCAAATGGGATTCAAGGACTACTTATGGAGACCTTCGCCATAAAAGCGAGGTAGAATTCTCCCGCTATAACTTTGAGGAAGTTAAACCTTCTATTCAATTCCAACTTTTCGGAGTTTATGAGGACGAGGCGAAAAAGCTTCTCCAGAAAGGACTTGTTCTCCCGGCTTATGATTATACTCTCAAGTGTTCTCATACTTTTAACTTACTGGATGCCCGAGGGGCATTGGGAGTTAGTGAAAGAGAAAGACTTATTAAAAGAGTTCGCCGGCTAGCTAATAAATGCGCCAAACTGTATATAGAATCTAGCGTTTAGTAGCGGTGCGATTTATCGCACAATTGTAGCGGTTGGATTTATCCAACCATGGACAAACAAGATGCAAGAACAAGATACAAAAATTAGAGCGAAGCAAGACTATACGCTAGCCGCTATACGCTAAACGCTATTTAAATACGGAGCATAAATGAACGACGCAATACGAGATACGAGCGACGAGCGACGAGCGACGGCCCTATTAGAGATAGGAGTGGAGGAGCTTCCTCCCTCCAGTGTCCAGGAGGCTTTAACTCAACTTAAGGAAAAGGGGAAAGAACTTCTTACCTCAGCTTACCTGGATTATGAAAAGATCACTAGCTTGGGCAGCTCTCAACGACTCATTTTCTTGGTCGAAGGATTAGCCTCAAAACAGGGAGGAAGAATAGAAAAGGAAATGGGTCCTCCAAAAAGAATAGTTTTAGATGAAGCGGGAAAGCTTACCCCAAAAGGAAAGGCTTACCTTAAGGCTAAAGGAGTAAAGAAACGAGATTTAGGAGTGGAAAATTTAGAAAAAGGAAGTTATGTCTATATAAAAAGAAAAGTTGCTGGCAAAAGAACAAAAGATATTCTTCCCTCCCTTTTTCTTGAGCTCATTAGCTCGCTGCGTTTCTCTAAATCTATGAGATGGGATGAGGGAAATTTCAGTTTCGCGCGTCCTATCAGATCTCTCTTAGCTCTCTTTGGAAAAGAGGTAGTAAAGTTTGAAGTAGCTGGAGTAAGCTCAGACAGAAAGACTAGGGGGCATCGTTATCTTTCACCTTCACCAGTTTCAGTGGAAAATCCCCAGGAATATCGACCCCTCCTAAAGAAAAAATGGGTCGTAGTGGACCCTGAAGAACGGAAGAAAATAATCCTTAAACAAATAGAAAAAATAGCTTCCGTGTTAAATAAAAATGGGGGCAGAGCACAAATTTTAGAAGATAAGGAGCTTTTAGAAGAGATAATCTATTCCATAGAATACCCTACCCTATTTATGGGAGAATTTGACTCTCAATTTCTTTCTCTTCCTTCCCCTGTATTAAGAGCCTGCCTAAGAGACTATCAAAAACACTTCTCTGTTGTAGAGGGAGGGAAACCTCGCCCTTATTTTGTGGGAGTAAGAGAAGGAAACAAAAAACACCTGGAAGAGGTAGTGAAAGGCAACCAAAGAGTACTTAATGCCCGTTTATCCGATGCCAAATTTTTCCTCGAAGAAGATAAGAAGACATTATCTATCTCGGTACATGAGGACGTAAAAGTTCAGGATATATCATCAGAGAAAATAATATCTCCCCTTAAGGAAATAGTTGTCCAGGAGAAATTAGGCAGCTATTACGATAAAACTTTGCGATTGGTTAAACTGGCAGATAAGATTGCTGCCTTCCTAGGAGAGAATGAGAAGGTCAGACAGAGAGTAAAAGAAGCAGCCAGGCTTTGCAAAGCTGATTTAACTACTCAAATAGTTAAAGAATTTCCCTCCTTACAGGGAATAATGGGCAGAGAATATGCTCTTTGTTCTGGAAGGGATGCTAGGATAGCCCAGGCCATTCTAGAACACAGGATGCCCCGCTCTGGTGAAGATAGACTTCCTCAAACGCTGGAAGGAGCTATACTTGCCTTGGCTGATAAACTGGACACCCTGGTAGGTTCTTTTTGGGCAGGATTTATTCCCTCTGGCTCAGAAGACCCCTGGGGTCTGCGGCGAGAGGCTCAAGGGATAGTAGAAATAATTCTTGACAGAAAATGGGAAATCACTCTGGACTACCTTATTGAAGAGTCTTTGAAACTTTATAAGAAAGAAAAAAAGGAGATCGGCCCCAAAATTAAGGAATTCCTTCGGACAAGAATTGTCAATATTCTTAAGGATAGAAAAGTCAAAACTGATCAAATCAAAGCCGTCTTAGGGATAGGCTATGATAAGGTGATAGAAACAGTTAAAAGGGGAGAGGTTCTCTATAAGGCTAGCTTAGGAGAGAAGTTTAAAGAAGAGGTCAT
>JAUVZS010000061.1:0-6891 GCA_030602435.1 Clostridia bacterium | reverse complement strand
TTAGCCTTTCCTACTGTGATGCTCGGAATGGTTTCACCTTATGCAATTAAACTGAGCACCAAAAATCTAAGTAAACTCGGTAATATTGCTGGTAATCTGTATGCACTTTCAACTCTAGGAAGTATTTTTGGGACGTTCTTTTCTGTGTTCTATTTAGTTCCAGAGTTTGGAGTCAAAACAATATTACTTTCATTTGGAATAATACTGATGCTAGTTTCTATAATGGGATTGGCTCTAAGGTCCAAATTATTTCTGATTTCTGCCTTGATTCTGTCGCTTCTGCCATTAAATATGATTGTTCCTGACCTCTTCTCCCATACTGGCAATGTAATTTATGAAAAGGAAACACCTTATAGTCATTTGGATGTGGTGGATAGTAAAGGGACTAGAACACTTTACCTTAATGGTTTATCGCACAGCGCGATGTATTTAGATAACAGCAATGATCTAGTTTTTCTTTATACAGAGATGTTCAACCTTGCTTTTGCATTCAACTCAAATATTCAAAACGTTTTGTTCATAGGAGGGGGAGGCTTTTCTACACCCAAATACTTTCTTGAGAACTATCCTGATATGATTGTAGACGTAGTCGAAATAGACCCCGATGTAATAAAAGTAGCCAAAGACTATTTCAATCTAAAAAAAGATACAAGACTGGGTATATATAACAGGGATGGGAGGGTGTACATCACCAATTCAGATAAGAAATATGACTTGATAGTCTTGGATGCTTATTCTAAAACATATGTCCCATTTCACTTAATGACAAAAGAATTCTTCATGGAGTTGAAGAAGGATTTGGCACCCGATGGAATAGTAGCGTCAAATATTATTACCTCTTTACTGGGCGATACATCTGATCTATTCAAGGCGGAGTACAAAACCATTTCTCAAATATTCCCAAGTTTGTATGTCTTTCCCACCAGAGCTAATTCTCCGGGGACTGTTCAAAACGTGTTGTTATTTGTAACCCAAACTTCATACCTATCCAAAGATAGGTTGGCTCAAAATCTTCATAGTATAAACATGTCTGAGTTTATTAACTATATTGAAAACTACTACGGGAACCCACTTTATTTAGAGGATACGCCGATATTAACGGATGACTATGCACCGGTTGAAACTCTACTTAATCCTGTTACAGAGAAACCATATCAAATTGAATATCGCTATTAACTATACTTTTGAAATTATTACAAATAGCCATGAGGTGACCTAGATTGTTGTCATACATCAAAAGATATGGTACGATTTCCGCTTCAACGATTGAATTAGCTGAGTTTGTAAGAAACCCAGGAAGCGGTCCGATACTTGAACTCGCCAACTCCGAAACCAAGAGCTATTAAGTAGCGCGGTCGGACATACCCGGGACGCTCACACTCTCAGGTATTACCTGGAAGGTCAAAAGCGACTCTCCTGTCCCGACCAAACTAGCAAGTACTGAAATTTGGCCTACTCTACTAGCGCTCTCATTTTCCAAGAAACCAAACGGATTTAGCCAGGCACTAAAGATGATATTGTTAAAGTACGGATCTTTGTGATGTAGTTTTATAAAAGACTCAGGGAGATTCTGGTAAGAAAAAGTTGACAAAGAAATAGGATACTGTATGATAGCATTATGATTTTTGGTAATCAGAGTAAATACGCTACATGGACTGTCTGAGACTTACCTCTTTTGCCTCTCATAGCTCCTTCTAGGAGTGCTTACCCTGAAAACAAAAAACAAAAAACTTTTTTATTAGTTAGCTTTTCATCACGATGTGTTCACTATGTTTTTAGGTATAAAAGAATTATAAGAATATCCATTGCCCAAGGGTAATGGGAAAAAGGAGAACAGAATGGGTAAGAAACTCTATGTAGGAAATCTTTCCTACAAGGTGACCGAGGATGATCTTAAAGGTCTCTTCGGAGAATTCGGGACAGTCACCGAGGTTAATGTAATTACTGATCGGGAGACAGGAAGACCTCGAGGTTTTGGTTTTGTAGAGTTTGACTCCAACGAAGGTGCGGCTAAGGCTATTGCTTCTCTTGACGGGAAGATGCTGCAGGATAGAGAAATCAATGTCAACGAAGCTCGACCTCGAAGGAACGATAGTCCCCGATGGTAAGAACCTTTCCTGGAGGAGTAGGCGCATAGGTCTCTAATAAGCTAGGAAAGAAATCTCAAGGGAAAGTGAAATGGTGGTTGGCTGAAGCTACAAAACTGGAAATAGACTCTCTGTTGCTAAAACTGACCACCATTTTGGGAAAGAAGGTTAGGTATTTTTGGAAGCCTTGACTGCTAAAAGGCGAGTTTGAAAAAAATAGCAGCATAATCTTTTGTTGTTCCTAATTTCAGCATAGAAGGTCGAGATACACCCCTTTCTATTTAAAGGCCTGTTATGGGCGAGTGGATTTCGCTAACAAGGAAGTTGGAATGTTGTATACGGACAGGAGGTTACTTATGATTCAGATTAATTTTATTCAGATATTGTGGAATTGAGACACTCCAATCATATTTTTCCTGAACTATTTTTGAAAATAATACCGGTATCTCTCGCTCACCATGAACGATAAATAGTCGTTTTGGTGGAGATTGGAAACTGGAAAGCCATCTCAGAAGTTCACTCTGGTCAGCATGAGCTGAGAAACCATCAATTTGCACAACATTAGCTTTTATGGGGTAAATCTGGCCATGGATCCTCACTTTTTCTGCATCTTTCTCGGTGTAAAGAGGTCTTTCAGGATAAGGACCTTTTCTTCCTTCCCGCTTGTGTCTTTTCTTTTTGAACTGGGCGTCCTCTCTTTGAATACGCGCAGCATCTGAAAGTACGATCTTGGCTATCTCTTGAGTAGGCGGAGTACAAATAATTTTTCCCGCAAATCCTTCTTTAACCAGTTTTGGCAAAAGGCCACAGTGATCAAGGTGTGCGTGGGTTAATAAGACAGCATCTATCCTTTTGGGATCAACAGGAAAGGGATCCCAATTCCGGGATCTAAACTTTCTTTCCTGAAAGAGGCCACAATCTACTAGTATCTTGTTGGCGTCAACCTCTAGTAAATAGCATGACCCGGTTACATTTTGTGTCGCTCCCAGAAATTGCAGGTGAATATTCATTGTTTATGGATTCCTTTTATCTATTTTCTTCTTTGCTAACAAGTTTTTTGGCCAGCTCTATTGCTTCTTCTTTGGTCTTCACTTCTTGTCTGATTTGTGCCTGATGGATCTTGTCTAAAAGATAAGAAACCTGAGGGCCGATGGGGATGTTTAAGAGATTTATCAGTTCTTTTCCTGTAATTAAACGAGAAGGATGAAGGATTAAATCCGACTTTTGAAAATATTCCTCTAAGAGGTGAATGAGAGGACTGGAAGGAGTTCGCTCATCAGGGTGGATAATGAGAAAAAGCAGGGAAATTTCCACTGTCTCTTCTTTAGCCTGGGTTAGAAATTGGACTGGAGCTAAAGGTTCTTTTTGATTTTTCATAATCTTTTCTAATGGGGGGTAGAACTTTTCTATTCTTTTCATTATTTTTAATTTTTCTCGTCCCAGTTTTAATTCTTTCCCCATAAAAGATAAGGCAGGTTTTTCTTGGGATGGAGAAAGAATGAGGGCGATAAGCTTTAACAGGTCTCTGCGTATCCAGCTTTTGTCTTTTCCTTGTGCCAAATGAAGAGTTACCTTTTTTTTAAGTTCCTTACCAATTATCTTCTTATCAGACAATATAGTCTCTAGTCTCTTCAGGTTTTCTAGATTTGGATTTTGTCCGAATATCTCTCCCAATAAGGTTTTTGCCGATGAGTTATCTAGATATTTATGAGATAAAGGGTTTTTAAAGAGAAGGAATAGTTCATCTCTTACTCGCTCTTTAGCTACTTTTTTGATAAGAGAGGATTTTTGCCTGACGAAATAAGTGACTTTATCCTCAATATCGAAGTTAAGTTGGGAAGCCAGGCGGAAAACACGCAGCATACGAAGAGGATCCTCCTCAAATGATTTTTTTCTCAATAACTTAATCCTCTTATTTACTAAGTCTTCTAAACCAGTATCAGGATCTATCAAAAACAAAGAGGGTAGATCAAGAGAATCTAGATCTAAAGCCAGAGCATTAATGGTAAAATCCCGCCCAAGTAAATCTTCTTTGAGAGAAGGGGATCTTTTAAGGGTAAAATCAATGATAGTTCCTTCCGGAAAAGTAATTCGCCTTAAGGCAGGGGCTAAAGTAATCAAATTTACTCTCATCCGATGGGCAAATAGCTCTGCTGTTTTAAAATGAGGGTCTTCTGTTATTAAATCCAAGTCCTTTTTCTCCTTGCCTAGTAAGAGATTACGCAGACATCCTCCTACTAACCAGAGTTTCTCCCCCTTTTTTATTTTGATTAATTCTTTTAAATATAAGTCTTTCTGGAGGCTGTTTTTTAGATAGTCCCACCTCAAGGGACTTCCTGGGCCCCTTCCTTTACGAATATTGTCCAGAATACCATTAATAAATTTTCCCGATTCCTCCATTCCGTAACGTTTAGCTATCTCCACAGCTTCGTTTATACTAACGATGGGGGGGATATTTTTCAAAAAAAGGAGTTCATAGATAGCAAATCTCAAGATGTTCCGATCTACCATGGCTATGCGATCCAAAGTCCAATTTTGAGCATATTTCTTTATAAGAGAATCAAGAGGAAGGAGAAAATGGGAGGTTCCCCAGACAAGTTTTTCGGCAAATTCTCTTACTTCAGGTTTAAATCGGTAGCGAGAAAAGATAACTTTTAAAGTCTCTTCCACCGAAGTTTTTTTTAGTTCTAACTGGTAGAGAATTTGAAGAACGAGTTCTCTGGCCTTACGGCGGTTTTTCATTCCAAAGATCCTTGCTGTAATTTAATCAATAGTAATATATGTCTTTCCTCAATTTTGTCAACATGCACACACGTACACGAGACACCTGTGTTTTTTTTGGAATACTTTCTCTACCATCTTCTCTCAATCCCGCTTGAATTCAGGGTTTTTGGAAAAACTATATGGGAATTTTGGGGAATGTCTGAAATTTGCTCTGGGACTTACTTCCCCTTGACGAATTTTCTATAAGGTATATAATATGTATAATTATAATTGTTTAAAAAGATTTGTATCTTGTTGCTTGTGCCACGTCAATTAAGCTTTTGACTAAGTTTGTGAGTATACGATTCACGTTCGAGATTTTCTTGAAGAGTTAGTTCTCTTTCATAATTACAGGAAGAAAGTTAGAGTTTTAGAATAGAGGATAAAGAAAAAGAAGCCCTATAAAGGAGGTGAGAAAGGATGAATAAGGCTCAATTAGTCGAGGAAGTAGCCGCTGAGGTAGGATTAACCAAGAAGGATACTAATAATGTCGTGGATGCTATCACTCAAGCAATTACTAACTCTTTGGCTAGGGGGGAAAAGGTTGCGCTGGTTGGTTTTGGTACTTTTCAGGTACAGAGGAGGAAAACTCGTCAAGGTGTAAATCCTCAAACCGGTGCTAAAATAACTATTCCCGCAAAAGATGTCCCGAAGTTCAAACCGGGAAGAAATTTGAGGGAAGCAGTAGCCTAGGTGATAAGTTTTGTAAATAAAGGGCTAAGGGAAATTATTTGTCTCTTAGCCCTTTATTGAGAAATTGGAGGAGGATTAATCTAGCTCCTAGAGTTTGTCAAAAATGATTGATTCCTATAAATTTGGAGTTATTGCTATAGATGGGAAACAATATAGTTCCGATGTTATCATTTATCCAAAGAGAGTAAATGATCACTGGTGGAGAAAAGAAGGGCATCTGCTTCTTCCTCAGGATTTGAAGGAAGTGATAAAAGAAAAACCGACAGTTCTTGTTGTAGGTACAGGGAATTCAGGATTAATGAAAGTTCCTCTAACTACCTCAGAGTGGATTCAATCAAAGGGAATCGAGGTAAAAATTGAGCCTACCCAAAGAGCCTGCCAGATTTATAACCAACTCCATAAATCTAAGAAGGTAATCGCTGCTCTCCATTTAACCTGCTGATAGAATCGTATATAGTATGTAGTATATCGTATATCGTAAAAAGAAAAATTAAAATAAAGACAGCGACAGAAGAAAATAGTCCTGAGGCATTTTGTTGACAAAAGGGTCTTTTATTGATATATTATGCAAAAATAAGGAGAAGGATATGTTGGAGAATTATTCTGAGCGATTAAAATCTCTAGAGAAGAAAATAAATGAGTTAAGGGGGTATCTTTGAGACAGAGAAGGAAAAGAAAAGAATCAAAAAATTGGAAGAAGAAACCTCCCAGTCAGAATTTTGGCAAGGAGAGAATCGATTAAAAATGTTAAAAGAGTTGAGATATCTTAAAGAGAAAAGAGCCAAAGGGGATAAATTGCTTAGTTTATATGAGGAAGTCTCTACCCTCGGAGAACTTCTAGGAGAGGAAGAAGATAAAGATCTTAAAAAAGAGATGGAAGATAAGCTTCTTCCCTTAGAAAGAGAAGTAGAAAAACTCCAGATAGAGTCCTTGCTAAAGGGTAAGCATGATAGAGCTAACGCTATAATGTCTATTCACCCAGGAGCAGGGGGAACAGATTCCTGCGATTGGGCGGAAATGCTAGTTAGAATGTATCTAAGTTGGATAAATAAAAAGAGTTACCAGGCAAGAGTAGTAGAATGGATAGCCGGCGAGGAAGCAGGAATAAAAACAGTTACTGTAGTAGTTGAGGGGACATTTGCTTATGGCTATCTCAAAGGAGAAGTAGGTATTCATAGGCTAGTTCGCATATCCCCCTTCGATGCGGCTCATCGCCGTCATACCTCTTTCGCGGCGGTGGATATAATTCCTGAAACTGAGGAAATAGAGGTAGAAATTAAAGACAGTGATTTGAAAATCGATACTTTTCGGGCCGGTGGACCAGGGGGACAGCATGTTAATGTTACCG
>JAUVZS010000103.1:0-5457 GCA_030602435.1 Clostridia bacterium | reverse complement strand
TGGCCAATTACCCTCTGGTGAAGAACTTCTTCCATCCTCAAGAGTCTTTTTAATTCGGCTTCGGTTAAATCCTGCAGAGGAATATTGGTCCAGCTAGAGACAATGTAAGCTGCATCTTTCTCGGTCACCTCTTCCTTTTTTCCCTTCTTGTCTTTTTGCACTTTCCATTGAGTATTCTCTTTAGTCAAAGACTCCTTTAAGGTTTTCTCTTTATCTCTTAAATTTGCCGCTTTCTCAAATTCCTGTGCCTTTACCGCTTCCTCTTTTTCCTTCCGGAGCTGTTCTAGATCTTGCTCTATTTTCTTAAGTTCTTTAGGACGAGTGCTGGTTTGTAGTCTCACGCGAGCTGCAGCTTCATCTATTACGTCGATAGCCTTATCCGGTAAGTAGCGATCCTGAATATATCTATTGGAAAGCCTGGCTGCAGCTACTATAGCCTCGTCTGTTATTTTTACTCGATGGAAGGCCTCGTATTTATCCCGCAATCCTTTTAGAATCTCGATGGTCTCCTTTACTGTAGGTTCATTTACCATTACTGTTTGAAATCTTCTCTCTAAAGCCTCATCTCTTTCGATATATTTTCTATACTCATTCAGAGTAGTCGCCCCTATGCACTGAAGTTCCCCTCTGGCCAGAGCAGGTTTTAAGATATTGGAAGCATCTATAGCTCCCTCAGCTGCTCCTGCTCCCACCATAGTATGAACCTCATCAATGAAGAGAATGATATTTTTTGCCTTTCTGATTTCATTTATTATCCTCTCCATTCTCTTTTCAAATTCTCCCCGATATTTAGTTCCGGCCACTATTCCCCCCAGTTCAATAGTTACCAATCTTTTATTAAGCAGAGTCTCGGGTAGGGATCCAGAAACAATCTTTTGAGCTAATCCCTCGGCAATAGCTGTTTTACCTACTCCGGCTTCTCCTATAAGGACAGGATTATTCTTTGTTCGGCGCGAAAGTATCTGAATTACCCGCTCAATTTCCTTTTCTCTGCCTATTACTGGATCAAGTTCTCCACTTTTAGCTAATTGGGTAAGATCACGTCCAAATCTATCTAAAGTAGGAATTTGACTAGGTTTAGCTACCTGTCCAGAAGGAACTTTAGCCCCGAGGAGATTAGAGACCTCCTTCCTTACCTTTTTTAAATCAACACCCAGGCTGGTAAGAACTTGGGCAGCCACTCCCTCTCCTTCCCTGATCAATCCCAAAAGAAGATGTTCAGTTCCAATGTAGTTATGCCCCAAGTTTCTTGCCTCTGTTACAGCTAGTTCTAATACCTTTTTAGCCCTAGGAGTAAAAGGAATCTGACCAAGAAACAAGGTTCCCCCCCCTCTCCCAACTGCTTTTTCTACTTCTGCTCGAATTTGAACCAAATCTATTTCTAAGTTTTGTAGAGCTGTAGCTCCTATTCCTTCACCTTCTCGAATAAGCCCGAGAAGAATATGTTCCGTCCCCAGATAATCATGGTCTAATCTTCTAGCCTCCTCCCTAGCTAATAAAATCACTCGTCTTGCTCGCTCAGTAAATCTATTAAACATAGTTTTTCACCTCTTTTTAACTACCTTTTTTCCTATGGTAATATAATAAAAATGGGGTTTTTGTCAAGAAGAGCTAATTTTTATAATGTTAGTTCGCTCGGGATTAAGGGAGAGATAACGAATAGGTACTCCTCCTGTATCTCCGATTTTTCTTAAATAGAGCTGTGCTCTATAGGGGAGGTCTTTATAAGCACTTAGATTAGAAATATTTTCCTTCCATCCCTCCATTTCTTCATAAATAGGCTGACATTCTTCCCACTGGTTTAGCTGAAAGGGGAAGTTTTTGACAATTTTCCCCTTATATTTATAAGCTATACAAATTTTAATTTTATCCAATTTATCCAGAATATCTAGTTTGGTTAATACAAGCTCGTCTAATCCATTTACTCTAACTGCGTATCTAAGAACGACTCCGTCAAACCAACCACATCTTCTTGGTCTTCCCGTAGTAGCTCCGTACTCCTGCCCTTCCTCTTTAAGTATTTTTCCAATTTTCCCCTTTATCTCTGTGGGAAAAGGACCCTTCCCCACCCGAGTAGTATAGGCCTTAGTTACCCCCAAGACTTTATCTATATACTTAGGGCCTATTCCTGTACCAATGCAGGCACCAGCAGCAATTGTACTAGAGGAGGTTACAAAGGGATAGGTTCCATGGTTAATATCCAGTAAGGTGCCTTGCGCTCCTTCAAAAAGAATGTTTTTACCTTTTTCCATCAATTGATGAATGAGAAGTGAGGTGTCGGTAATGTATTTTCTTAATTTCCTACCATATTCTAAATATTGTTTGAGAACGTCTTCCTCGGAAAAATCTAATCCATGGGAACTTTTCCAGAACGCCAGGTTCATCTTTAATTTCTCAGCTAGAATCTCTTTATTTAAAAGATCTCCTATTTTTATTCCTCTTCTGGCTGTTTTATCTACATAGGCAGGCCCAATTCCTCTTTTGGTAGTTCCTATCTTCCGCTTACCCCTTCTCTTTTCCTCTATCTCCTCTATTTTTCTATGATAAGGCATAACTACATGGGCACCACCGGAAAGGTAAAGATTCTTAAGTAAAATTTTCTTTGACCGAAGAGTTTTCATCTCCATAAGTAACTCTCGAGGGTCAACTACTAATCCATTTCCAATGATACACTTTGTACCCAAATGAAGAACGCCACAAGGAACAAGATGAAAGATAAATTTGTTGCCATTGACTATTACTGTATGTCCAGCATTACTTCCCCCTTGAAACCTCACTACTACATCTGCCTCTTCAGCTAAAAAATCAACAACTCTAGCTTTTCCTTCATCTCCCCATTGTGTTCCTATCACTATTGTATTCAATATTTTACCCCTTGTGCATAAACTTTAATCCTAGATTCGACAATAAGCTCTAGAGCGTATTGAGTAATTAGTTAATTGAGTTAATTAGTTAATTTCCCCTCACCCGAAAAAGCACGATGTGCTTTTTCCCTCTCCCCACAGGGGAGAGGGTACTAATGCTCGTTATTTCCTCTTCCTTGGGGGCGAGGATTGAGGTGAGGGAGCACGATATACGGGTTTTACTCAACTTCTCTAAATTCTCGAGATTCGAAAGACGCATATTCACTCAAGAAAACTAAATCTATTTTGCCTACGGGTCCACGACGTTGTTTATTAATGATAAGTTCAGCCACACCCTCGTCCTCAGGTTTTTTTGAATAATAGAACTCGCGATATAAGGAAATCACCAGGTCCGCATCCTGTTCAATGGCCCCTGATTCACGCAAATCTGAAAGGCGAGGACGTTTATCCTCTTCTCCTCTTCTTTCTACAGCTCTACTTAACTGGGATATTGCTACTACCGCTATATCGAGCTCTTTGGCTAAACCCTTTAAAGAACGAGAGATCTCAGCAATTTGCTGCTGTCTGCTCTCTATTTTCCTATCTCCGGGCATTAATTGCAAATAATCGACTATAGCTATTTTTATATCATGCTCAGCTTTTAATTGACGAGCCTTAGCTCTGAGCTCCAACACCCCCATATTGGGAGTGTCATCAATATAGATAGAAGACTCAGCTAAAGCACTAGCTGCATCAGTAAGAGCAGACCAATCATCTTCAGAAAGGAATCCTGTCCGTAATTTCTGGCTGTTTACCCTTGCCCTGGAACAAAGCATATGTTCCACAATCTGTTCCTTTGCACTCTCGAGACTAAATACTACTAAAGGAATGCGAGTCTCTACACCGGCATGTTGGGCAATGTTTAAAACAAAGGAAGTTTTGCCCATAGAGGGACGCCCAGCGATGACTATTAAATCGGAAGATTGAAAGCCCGCAGTTAATCTATCTAGTTGACGAAATCCTGTGGAGATACCGGTAATGTGTTCTTTCTTCTCATAGAGTGCCTCTATGTGTTCAAAGGTATCGCTTAGAACTTCTTTTATATGAACAAAAGGGGTTTTGATTTTCTTTCGTGTTATATCAAAAATGAGGCTCTGCGCCTTATCTAGTATAGTATCTAAATCTTGAGACGAATCGTATGAGAGGGAAGTAATGGAAGCTGCTGTTTTTAGCAGATTCCGCAGAATATACTTTTCTCGTACAATCTGAGCATAATAACCTACATTTGCTGTTGTAGGAACAGAATTGACTAGATCGGCCAAATATCCTGCTCCCCCTACTTCTTTTAATTTGTTGGTTTTGCGAAATTTTTCTCTGAGAGTAACTATATCTACCGGTTTATTCTCATTAAAAAGACTAACTATTCCTTCATGGATTAGAGAATGTACCTGGGAATAAAAATTATCTGGACCTGTTATTATTTGCAGAACCTTAGGAATGGCTTCCTTTTCCAAAAGCATCGCTCCCAGTACCGAACGTTCCGCTTCTAGATTTTGAGGAGGAAGCCTTTCTATATCCTCAATAGAATTCCTTTCATTCGCCATTAATTAATCCCGTATGTCGTATGCGGTATATCGTATGTCGTATAAAAAGATAGCACATAGCAGATAACGTTTTCCACTGACATTGCGAGGTAAAGCCGAAGCAATCCCAAGGTTTTTAGCTTTTAGTTCCCAGCCCAACCATAAGACTTTAAACAATTGTTTCTTTTCGATATACTATATACTATATACGATATACTGATTTTTAAAGATATATCAATTTTGCTTCTAGCACTTCCTCTATTTTCTCTAGTTCTTTCATCGCTTTCTGAGAAGGAGAGCTATCCAGAATATAAACAGAAACATTCTTGCCTCTGGGAGCGTTTCTACCCATTTGCAGCCCTCCTATATTGATCTTATATTTTCCTAAGGTAGTAGCTATTTTGCCTACTGCTCCGGGCTTATCCACATTAGCACAAATTAAGAGGTGTCCCTCTGGAACAAAATCTAGAGAATAATCGTCTATGCGCACTATATGAGGAATCTTCTCAAAAATTGTACCATCAATTCTCCTTCCTTGTTTGTCTGTAGTTAGTCTCACTGAAATAAGGCTTGCAAAACCCTCCTCATTAGAAGTCTTTGTTTCGATTACTTTAAGTCCTCTTTCTTTAGCCAGAACAGAAGCATTTACATAATTAACCCCTTCATAGACAGAATCTAAAAGACCTTTAATTAAAGCTATAGTAAGAGGTGCAACTTCGGTATCAGTAAGCCGACCACTATAAATAACCTCCACTTTTCTGGGATGTCCCTCAATCAACTGGGCTTCCAGATTTCCTATTTTCTCAGCCAGATTAAGATAGGGAGTAATTTTCTTCTGCACTTGAGAAGAAGTAGTAGGGATATTAACCGCATTTCTTATTTCTCTTTCCTTAAGAGCATCTATGATTTGCAGGGCTATATCTACAGCTACTCTCTTCTGGGCTTCTCGGGTAGAAGCTCCTAAATGGGGAGTGAGAACCACTGAATCCAACCCCAATAAAGGACTGTCAAAAGGCTTTCCCTCTTCAAAG
>JAUVZS010000224.1:0-3334 GCA_030602435.1 Clostridia bacterium | reverse complement strand
CCCTTCTTTTTCTAACCTCTTCAAAATCTTATCTTTAATCTTAGCTGCCTCTTCCTCGGCTCTTTTAATAAGTTCTCCTCTCTCTTTATCAGCTTCTTCTCTAATTTTTTCCACTTCCTGGGAAGCTTTTTCTTTAATTCTCTTCACAATATCTTCTAAAGCCATATTTATTTCTCCGTATATCGTATTTCGTATATAGTATATAGTTATTTGAACTTGCGCATTAAAGCTGTGATTGTCTTTGATAGATGGTTTAATTTTCGAAATTTTTCCATTTCTTCTTTATTTACATATTTTATCTAAAGCTATTTTAATTTTCGTATTTCGCTGGCTAATTAGTCATTTTCCCCTCACCCTATCCCTCCAAATTAGTCGTTAGTCGCTAGTCGTTAGTATTTAGCATTGGGTTGAGTTTTTCAATTAAACTTTTATATTCCGTAAAGGATTCTTATCCTTATTATCATTTCTTCATAATCCTTCCTTACTATTCACTAACGACTATTCACTAAATACTATCAGGGGAGAGGGAACACGAGCATCGAGAATCGAGCATCGAGCATCTAAAACCAATTATTCCATTCACGATATACCATATACTATATACGATTTTAAATTTTTATACCTATTATCAAGAAAATAGTGACAAGGAGTCCTAATACAGCATAAAACTCCACAAACACAGCCAGAACCACTGCCTTCATTGACTCTGCTGGCCTTTTTACTGTAAGCCCTACTCCCGCTGTACAAACTTTTCCCTGGTGAAGAGCCGAGACCAAACCAAGAACAGTAATAGGAAGAATGGCTAGCAAAAGACTCCACCCTTGAGCAAGTGTTAAATCAATGGGTGCTCCACCCATTAGATTTATCTTCATCATCAAAAAAAAGGCAGCCACAAAACCGTAAATTCCCTGCGTCCCTGGAAGAGCAGTGAGAATAAGAAATCTCCCGAAATTCTCCGGGTGCTCAGTCATTGCTCCCGCACTAGCCTGGCCAACCCAACCAATACTAATACTAGAGCCTATCCCAGCCAAAGTCACTGCTAATCCTGCTCCCAACAAAGCTAATATAAGACCCACTTTAACCCTCCTTTCTTTTCGTTGTTCGTTGTTCGTGTCCCCTCACCCTTTCCCTCTATCTAGCTATAAGAATAAGAATTCTTTACGGAATATATAAGCTGTAAGCTATAAGCGGTAAGTAGCGGTCGGATTTATCCGACTATGTTTGATAACCTGAGTTAATATGCTCGGCTAAATAGCTTTAGCTATTTAGCCATAAATCAAACCGCTACCCCTTCGAGCGACGAGATACGAGCGACGAGCAACGGCTTTTAAGTTCCTTTATTCTATCCCGGAATTGGGCTGCTTTTTCAAATTCCAGGTTCTCTGCTGCTTCTCTCATCTTTTTCTTTAGAATCTCTATGAGGCGAGAAACCTCCGAGGGAGGGATATATTCTACTTTTTCTTCTCCTATAGCCATCTTCTCATATCTATCGGCAGTATAAGTCTCAATATCAGCTAAAATAGCTTTATGAATAGTAGTAGGAGTGATATTATGTGAACGATTGTATTGTAGTTGAATCTCTCTTCTTCTCTTTGTCTCCTTTAAAGCCCGCTTCATGGAAGAAGTGTCCTCATCAGCGTAAAGAATTACTTCCCCTTCCACATTACGAGCCGCTCTCCCTGCCGTCTGGATTATAGAGGTTTCTGATCTCAAAAAACCCTCTTTATCAGCATCTAAAATAGCCACCAGAGATACTTCGGGTAGATCCAATCCTTCTCGCAAAAGATTAATTCCCACTAAAACATCAAACTCCCCTAATCTTAACTCCCTCAGGATCTTTGATCTTTCTATCGTCTTTACCTCAGAATGAAGATAGCGCACTCTTACTCCCAGATCTTCTAAATATTCGGTAAGATCCTCAGCCATCCTCTTAGTCAAAGTAGTCACCAGAACCCTTTCTTTCCTTTCCACTCGCTTTTTAATCTCCTCCAGTAGATCATCAACCGGATGAGTAGCCGGCTTCACCGTAATCTTAGGATCCACCAGTCCTGTGGGACGAATAAGCTGCTCCACTATTTGTGAACTTCTCTGCATCTCATAAAGAGAAGGAGTAGCTGAGACATAGATGACCTCATTAATCAAAGATTCAAATTCGTCATATTTCAAAGGGCGATTATCATAGGCAGAGGGAAGACGAAATCCATATTTTACCAGGTTATCTTTGCGGGATTTATCCCCTCCGTACATAGCGTGAAGTTGAGGAATAGTTTGATGGGATTCGTCAATAAACAATAAATAATCTTTAGGAAAATAATCAATGAGACAGGAAGGACGCTCACCCGGTGCCCTTCCTGAAAAATAACGAGAATAATTCTCTATCCCCGTGCAATACCCTATTTCTCTTATCATTTCCAGATCATAATTAGTCCTTGCCTCCAGCCTCTGAGCTTCTAGAAGTTTGCTCTGAAATTTGAATTCGGCAAGTCTTTGTTTGAGCTCCTTTTTGATAGATTGCAAAACATAATCTAACCTCTCCGGAGGAGCTAGGTAATGAGTAGCTGGATAAATATAAATTTCCTCGAGATTGTCTTTCGTTTCTTTAGTCAAGGGGTCAAAGAGAGAAATTCTTTCTATCTCATCTCCCCATAATTCTATCCTTACCGCTTCCTCTTCGTAGGCAGGAAAAACCTCAATAATATCCCCCCTTACTCTGAATTTTCCTCGAGAAAAATCAACATCATTACGCTCATACCTCATCTCTACCAATTTCTTCAGAATCTTCGTTCGCTCCAGATGTTCTCCCACTCTCACCCTTAAGAGCATCTCTCGATAATCCTTAGGAGAACCCAAACCATATATACAGGACACACTGGCTACAATTATAGTATCTCGGCATTCTAATAGGGAACGCGTAGCTGAATGACGCATCCTATCTATTTTATCATTAATAGAAGCATCTTTCTCAATATAGAGATCGGTCTGGGGAATGTAGGCCTCAGGCTGGTAATAATCGTAATAAGAAACAAAATATTCTACATGATTGTTAGGAAATAGGGAAGAAAACTCACTAAAGAGCTGAGCAGCAAGGGTCTTATTATGGGAGAGAACGAGAGTGGGTCTTTGTACTTCCTGGATGACATTGGCCATAGTAAAAGTTTTACCGGAGCCAGTAACGCCAATTAAAGTTTGCTTTTTTAGGCCCTCTTTGATTCCCCTTATTAATTTCTCAATAGCCTGGGGCTGATCACCCCGCGGCTTAAGATCCGTAACTAATTGAAAATTATCCTTTTGCATGATAAAAGCCCGTATTATGTATGTCCAAAGTTCTAAGTCC
>JAUVZS010000251.1:0-2919 GCA_030602435.1 Clostridia bacterium | reverse complement strand
CTACCCACAGCTTCATAGGCATCTCTTACATAGGAAAGCCTTTTTCCCCTTAATCTGCCTGAAAGCATGGGGCCGGCAGTAACTACAATGGCAGGAATGTTAATACGGGCGGCGGCCATAAGGGCACCCGGTGTTATCTTGTCGCAATTAGTGAGAAGGACAAGGCCATCAAGAGAGTGGGCCTCGGCTACGGCCTCAATAGAATCAGCTATAAGTTCCCGTGAGGGAAGAGAATATTTCATTCCCGAGTGTCCCATAGCGATTCCATCACAGATGGCAGGGATACCAAAGATAAAAGGATAACCACCTCCTGCCTCTACTCCTCTTTCTATAAATCTCTCCAGCTCACGCATCCCTACATGGCCGGGGACTATTTCGCTGAAACTAGAGGCAATTCCTACGAAGGGTTTATTTAAAGCTCTTTTTGTTATTCCTGTGCTGTAAAGCAGAGCTCTGTGAGGAGTTCGCTCTATGCCCTTTTTTATATGATCACTGCGCAATTCTTACTCCTTGTCTAATCCTACTTCTTCCACTTTCAACTTCTTTTTATTTATCCAAACAAAACCTTCGTCCGGAGTAATAATGGCAACATCTACAGGTCCACCGACTCCCGGTATTCCTCCGGGATCAGCCATGATACCGTCAGAAAAACGCTGAATAGCTGAGGTAGTTTGAATCATCAGAGTACAAAAATCTATGGCGTCCTGAAGGGTCATTGTCCCCCACTGGATAACATATTCTAAGTTCCTAAGTTGTTTGTTTATTTCATCTTGTCCAAGTTTTTGGGCTGCTTCATTAACAAATTTTATATTTCTAATCCGACCATCAAAACCCAAAACAATTCTGGAAATTACATCTATTTGGCCAATCCAGGAAGCACCATATTCTTTACCTCTTTCTTTACTGTCTCGCTTTTTCTGAATCTCGCCAGGGATATAACAAATATAAACTTCGTGTGAACCATTTTTGTTATAGCCAGCAACTAAAAGATTTATCATATCCACTCCACCGGCGCCTTTCTTCAAATTGCCCTGCCCATCTTTAAAACGAAATTTAACCATATATTGCTCTTTTTTTATTTCTAAAATCTCACAATTTTGTCTTTGAAGATCGTTTTTTATCTTTTCTGGCAGTTTATCTAATTGTTTTTGCCAATTATATTTTTTATTGAATAGATAATGTAATTTTTCTGCTGTGTCTTTAACATTTAATTTTTCTACATCCGTTTCTCGTTTGAACTCCTCAATAAACTTACTAATATTTTTCCTCACCCCATTCTCGGGTAAAAAAGCCAGGCCAGTTACCGCTGCGCCAATCCTTCTATTCAACTGAAAAAGCTTAGAAGCATTGTCGCTTCCAATTCGTGCCATTCCTTTTCGATTGCGATAACTTTGCCGACTGTCAGCAGCCAACACAATTCCCTCTGGAGTGGTAGTATTAATTGTTAAAGACATAAGATATCTCTTGCCTCGGATCGGCTTCGAATCCCCGCATCCAGCTATAAGGATAAGAATCCTTTACGGAATATATAAGGATAAGAATCCTTTACGCAATACGTATCACGCACGACGCAATCCTTGAGCTAGCGTATAGCGGGTAGCGTTTAGCGGATAGTGATGCTTCGCTCCATCCCCCTCACCTTAATCCTCTCCCCATAGGGGAGAGGGACACGAGTAACGAGCGACGAGCAACGAATTTGGTGGAGGCAAGGGGATTCGAACCCCTGACCTCGTCCACGCCAAGGACGCGCTCTCCCAACTGAGCTATGCCCCCATCACTTTGTTATCTTTTTGGCATCAGCCCATAATCTCTCCAATTGGTAAAAATTCCTTCCTCTTTTAGAAAAAATATGGACTATTATTGAGCCAAAATCTAAAAGAACCCAACAGTCATTTGTCAAATTCCTTGGGTTAAACTGTTTTATTCCTTTTTTTTTGAGTTCTCTCTCTATAGCTTGAGCAATACTTCGCATATGGAGAGAGGATTCTCCACTACAGATAATAAAATAATCAGCTATTGTCGAAATTTCTTTTAAATTTAAAAGTAGTATATCCTTTGCTTTTTTACTCTCCGCTATTTTAACAGCATCTCGAACTAGTTTTTGAGAGGTCAAATTTTCTTTCTCCTCAATCTACATAGTTTTCTCCGGAATTACTTGTTCCAAGATTTCCCCAAATTCGGTAAACTCCTCTAGAGCATCTCGTATCCAGTAATTAGTTAATTCCCCCTCATCTTAATCCTCTCCAATTAGTCGTTAGTATTTAGTCGTTAGTATTTAGTATTGGGTTGAGTTTTTCAATTAAACTTATTATCATTTCTTCATAATCCTTCCTTACTATTCACTAAATACTATAAGGGGAGAGGAAATTTTTTTACGGTATACTATATACGGTTTTATCGCCTATAGAGATTATACTTATGAATATATTTTTCCACTACTTCTGGTAGAAGATATTTAATGGTTTGTCCCTTCTTTATTCTTTTTCTGATCTCTGTGGAGGAGATGGCCAGAGCAGGAATTTCTACCAGGAAGGTATATTTTTGAAAACGGGGGTCTATCTTTTTTATGTTTAATTTATATCCTGGTCTGGAAGCAGCGATAAACTTTGCCATCTGTGGTAGGTCATTTGTTTTATGCCAGGCAGAGATTTCAGCTATAGCATCGGCTCCGGTGATAAAGTAGCATTCTGTTTCCTCTCCGTAAATCTGCTTCAATTGTGCAATAGTATCCCGAGTGTAAGATTCGCCTTGCCGTTCTATCTCTATGGAAGAGACTGAGAAGTGCTCATTACTAGCTGTGGCTAGAACTGTCATCATCCAACGACGCTCCGGTAAGGCAATTTCGTCATTACCTTTATGGGGAGGTTTGCCAGAGGGGACAAAAAGCACCTCATCTAGCTTAAATTTATCCCGGATAAA
>JAUVZS010000223.1:0-3354 GCA_030602435.1 Clostridia bacterium | reverse complement strand
GGATTACAAAGATTTTAAGGTAAAGAGGGCCGAGCTTGTAAAAAGGGAAAATCGCCGCCTCTGGCTTAAGTTTAATAGAGAAGAAATCACTGCCTCCAAACTAATCTCCCAGATAACCGAGCGATACGATATCAAGGACTTAACCATAGAGGAACCAGAGATAGAATCGATTGTAAAAAAAATCTATGAAGAGGGATTGTAAAAGGGGAAAGTTTCTCTAAAATTCTTGTTAATTCGCTAGTCTCTTGTTAATTCAAAACTAAAGCTATCACCAAAATTGTCTAAACAAGAACAATTTTGTATAGAGTGAACATTAATGTCCACTCTTCTAAATTCTTTAGAGGCTGAAACCCAAACAACAGCTAAAATTCGGCGAATAAGAATAACTTTATAGAGAGTGAACATTAATGTTCACTCTTCCTTAGGCTCTTTAGAAGCTGAAATTCAAGTATTTTAATATAGCTTTTTTTATAAAAGATGTACAAAATTGGCCACAAATTAGGAAGAAAATTAAAAGAGAAGTTAAGATATCTCTCCTTAAAAATCTCTAAATCCTTATCAGTAAAGTAACTAAATACTATCTCAAATAAGTGGATTTTTTAGCGAGTTCAAAGTTGGCAAAAAAATTGCACGTATTTAACTAAAATGAAAAAGTAATTTTTTTGGCTAAAAGAGGTATGGACAAATATGCTCAAAAGAAGAAAATTTTACTAACCGAACTTATTTAAGCTAATTTCACTGCGAAATGGAGCAGGTGGAGAATTTGTATAAATTGAGGAGATAAGCAGTGAATAATGATACACCGGCAAATCGCAAAACTAAAGAATTAAAGAAAAGGTTAGTGAATCACATATCAGACATTCTAAGAAAGCGGATTCGAAGAAGATCAAGAAGACGGGGGTTATCTCCGAGAGTAAGGAGAGCTTTCCAAAAAGTAGATCGACATTCATTTCTCCTCGGAGAAATTCCGTTATCTTAAGGTGGGATGTCTGTCTTTGAATCTTTGCCGAAGCTCGATAAAGTAGTTTCCCTCGTAGATGTTACCCTCTTTAGTTATTGAATCAGAAGGTAGCTCAATTCCCCAAAGGAGGTCTTTAAGATTAAAGTTATGGGATAAGCCCCCCTACTATTTCTCGGTTAGGGGTTATCTCAATATAGCGTCTTTTGTAGCGGTAGTGAGAAAGAAAACGCTTCTCATCCTTAGGGAAGGAATCCTGGAATCTGGATGAGGCCTTCTGGTTAGCCAAATTTATTTCTTTAAAGATTTTGGTAAGGGAGAATCTAGCTAGGTTCTTACTTACGAAATGAGCTGGCATTTGGCTCACCGGCTCCTTGAAGCTCGCAGAGAGCGTATTTTCCTTCTTAAGATCTCAATGTTTATCTCGGAAAGCTCCTCAACTATAGTCTTTAGCTCTTTGTAGTTATTGCACCAGAGTTTTATTTCCTCTACTACTTCTGGAGGAAGATAGAAACGAAGTGTCTTGCTATGAACGCTGCGGGTGAAATAGTTACTCTTATGTTTTTCGCCTCTTTGGCATTTGCAGTTTGGTTTACCACAAATTCTCAGAGATTCAACTACTACTCCTCTAACTATGGGACATAAACTGTTTAGTTTCTTGTGTAGGAGTTTTCGTTGGGCATATAGCTCTTTCAAAGTTTTTTTCTTTCTCATAGCTTTTTCCTCGCAATAAATAATAATATCTGGTTACCGATTACTAACCAGATTATAGCAAATAAAACCCAAATGTCGGGTTTAAGTGTTGATGTGTTGAAGTGTTGAATGAAGAAGGTGTTGAGAGAAACAGTGAAAACAAGGAGAGTATTTTTGACCCAAGTTCACAAAAACTGGACTTCCTATGTGTCAAGTTCTGGATGAAATTAAGCAGGAATAGCCTTCATTCTGTGTTTTTCCTTCATCATAAGGTGAAATTCCTCTTTGTATATTTCCTTTTTCTTACGAAGAGCAAAGAGAATCTTGAGCCATTTGTTCCCTAGAGCTACTATGGCCTGGGAGTGGCTGTAGCCCCCTTTTTTCTTTTTTATGTAATACTCCCTGGCCCAGGTTGATCTTCTTAGACTGCAAAAGGCAAGCTGAGAAACCGTTTGTTTAAGCCCTTTGTTGCAGGCACGGCGGGCCTTGACCCCTCTTCTCATCTTGCCGCTATATTTAGTAATGGGCGCTGTTCCCCCGTAGCACTGATAGGAGCTGTAGTCCTTGAATCGTTCTTTGTTATCGCCGAGCTCTCCAGAAGCCTGGCAGAGATAGTGTCACCCGATCCGGGAAGAGCTCTGAAGATATTCTTTTCCGGATGCTTATCCATAACGCGCGAGATTTCCTCCTTGTACTCCTTGATCTGCTTGATTAAAGGAGGAAGCTGGGCCAGAAGGGCCAGGGTATACCTTTTCTTAGCCTCCACAATGAACTGGGGAACTTGAATTGAGGAAACCTGAAGGATGCTATAAATCTTCTCGATCTTCTTGAAGCTGTGTCCTGAACCTCGGAAAAAGTTCTTTATCTCCTCTCTTCCCAGCTGAGCTGTCTGCTCATGGGTGGGATACTTTCTAAGGAACTTGATTACCTCTGGCTTATCTAAGCTCTTGAAGGCCCTGGCTGCTGCTGGAAAGTACTCTTTCAAGTTAGCCCTTAGCTTATTGAGGATCCTTGTCTTTGCTTTGACCAGGTTGTCTCTATCCCTGGTGAGAAGCTTTATTTTCCTTGCTAGCTCGCTGTCAGGAAGAAGGGGACGAAACTGGTGTCGATCGGTCCTAAGGATGTGAGCAAGCACCATAGCATCTATGGGGTCAGTCTTTGCTCCGGAAACTCTGTGTCTGTCTCGATATCTGTCCACCACCTTCGGGTTTATTGAGTAGAAAGCGTAGTTGTAGTCGAGGATAAATTCAGCCAAGGGGCCTGAACTTTTCTCCATAGCAAAGAAGACCGAGGATGTATCTTTGGATAGCTTTTGAGCCTTAGCCAAGAGTTTAAGCATCCCCTTTCGATCATTGGAAATCTCGAAGCAGGCCAGCTCTTTTCCTGAATCATTGGCAATGTAGATGTCGTGTTTTTCATCTGCCCAATCAATTCCGACATAATGCATTTTTATCCTCCTTATCTTTTTTTCTGGGAGGTGCATGTGACCCTGTAGGGGAAGTACTCGAGGTACGGCTCCCTACTAACTGTCACCATCCCGGTAGTCCTTGGGATGGACAGCCCAGATTAGCACTCAAGGTGCGGGGTTGAAACAGTCCTATCCCAAGGCTTAGATATTCTTATTATATTATTATACTACAGGGTTGAAAGGAAGATAAGAAAGGCTGAAAAGGTAGGAATATAAAGGAAAAGGAATATTACCT
>JAUVZS010000007.1:0-13503 GCA_030602435.1 Clostridia bacterium | reverse complement strand
AGCTTTTATCTTGTCAATATCCATAACATCTATATAGTAGCCTTTTGTCTTTATTCCCTCTTTTCTGAGCTCCTCTACAACTTTTTCTGTACTACCAATATCACATATAGCAATCTCAGAGCCGGCTCTTCCCAATCCTTTAGCAATAGCAGAGCCTAAAATACCTGCTCCTCCGGTGATTACCACCTTTTTCTCCTCAAGGCTGAAAATACTCAAAATTTCATTCAATTCATTCTCCTTATCAAAATAACTCTGTGAGTTTTTCTTCCCTCAAAAATTTGTCTTTGGATTCTATCCCTACACTCACCTTGTAACCTCCTCCTACCTTGACCTTACTCGGTCCTTAGTAGCCGCACCCTTTAGGGTGCGTATAAACGCAGGCTAAAGCCTGCGACTACCGAGATTGCACCGGGACTTCGTCCCTCGCAGCTAACACGGGGTTCACCGAGTATAATATATTACTCCTATGAACTAAAGTCAAATCGAACTTGCACACAAGATTAAGGATTCTTGCCATCGGAGGTGAGGAATTCTGTCCCCTAGTGAACGTTTTCCTGAGGCTGGATTATGATTGATTCACCCGCAAAGCACTTGACAAGCTAAAAAATTTTTGTATATTTGTATAATATATATAAGGTGAAATACTTTGTATGCAAAATCCATTAATGATAACAAGAGCTTAAAAATAGAACACACTAATCTGGCCGAAAAGGTCTATCGTCGCATAATAGATGCTATTTTAGAAGGCACATTTAGTGCCGGGGAAAGATTGGTGTGTAATGATATTGCAAAGCACTTTGGAGTGAGTCGGACTCCAGTGCGAGAGGCTCTGGCTAGGTTGGAAAAAGAAGGGTTTATACATTCTGTTCCCAGAAGTGGTACGTATGTAAATAGTTTTACTGCCGAAGAATTAAAAGAGATTTATGAAATAAGAGAGGTTTTAGAGGGAGTAGCCGCTCGAATGGCTGCTATATCTCCAGATTCTGACCTTTTAAAAAAAATGCGTCAGGCATGCGAGAACTACAAATTAGGAATTGAACAAAAGAATGTGAATCTCTGCGTTGAGAGTGATTTACTGTTCCATAAATTATTAGTAAAAGCCAGTGATAGCAAAAGACTAGCAGGGATGTTAGAGGGCTTCCATATCCAAAGCATAAGTATTGCAAAAAGAGGAGCCAGTTACTGGACTTATGCTCCTACCTATCTTGATGAACATTGTAGTGTTCTTGATCTGATTTCTCAAAGAAAGGGTAGATTAGCTGAGAAAAAGATCCGGGAGCACATCCGGAAAGGGAAGGAAAGAACTTTAAAATAGTATTATTCCCCTTAAACAAAATTACGGAATTACAGAAATTTTTTGAAAATCTAACATTCAGGTGTGTGAAGTATTCGGCTCTTTGTCATAAAATTTTCCTTAAAAAGGGATAAGAGGGAGGAAAATCTGGCTGAAAGGAAGAAAAAAGCAGGGTAAGAGGAAGAATTTCACAAAAGATAGCTACCTCCCCAAGGATATTCTCAAAGGACAACTTTCAAAGGCGTAAAGAAAGAGGTTGGGAAGTTCTTATTTCCTCTCATCGGGTATGTTTATCTTAAAAGATGGGTTGAAATTGCAAAAATTGGGTTAAAGTATCAAAGTACAGTAAGGATGAAAATCCATGAAATTGAGTCAATCCACTTTTGTTTATTTTAATTATCCTCTTAAAGAGGCTGTTACAAGAATTGCAGAAGCTGGTTATCAAGGGGTTGAGGTCTGGGGAGGTAGACCACATGCTTATCGAAATGATTTAACGGAAGCTGAACTAAAGGATATACGTTCTCTAATAGAGGACAAAGGTGTAGAGGTATCTGCTTTCATTCCTGCCCAATTTAGATATCCTACTTCCTTAGTAAATCCTAAAGAGAAAATTAGAAAAGATAGTATTAATTATATTAAAGAGAGTTTTAATACAGCAATAGCTTTAGGAACACACAAAGTTACAGTATGTCCAGGTCATACTCTTTATGGTCAGTCTCTTGAGGATGCCTGGCAACTGTTGAGGGAAAGTCTGAAGATGTTAGTCGAGCATGCTCAAAAGCAGGATATAATTTTACTATTAGAACCTGCTCATAGAATGGAAACCGACCTGGTAATCACGGTGGATGATGCACTGAGGATAATAAAAGAGATTGGAAGTGACAGATTAGGGGTTTTATTGGATGTAGGGCATGCCTTCATCAACAGGGAATCTTTAGCAGATTGTATAAAAAAACTCACCTCATCTGAATCTATTTTCCATATTCACATCAATGATAACGATGGATTGATGGATAGCCACCTTATTCCGGGAGAGGGTAAGATAAACTTTATACCCCTTTTAGAGGAATTAAAAAGGATTGACTACCAGGGTCTTCTTACTGTGGAACTTGGCTTCCAGTATATAACCGATCCCGATGCCGCTGTTCATAAGAGTAAACAATTTTTCCAGCAGTGGAGTGATAGCTATTTATGAGATAGAGAAAAAAACAAAGGACGAGAGTAGATGAGTTCTAAAGAACGTGTATTAAAGACAATTAAACGTGAGAAGGTGGATAGAGTTCCTCTTTACGGTGACTTTCATCCTATAGTTTGGAAGAAAATAAAAGGATATTATGAAACCGACGATGATGAGGTAGTAAGAAAAAACTTAGGAATAGATTTTAGAATGGTTTTTATGGATCCTTCGTTGGAATTTAAGAAAAGGGCTATGCCTTCTCCTGTAGACCTTTGGGATATTGGAGAAGGAAGAGATAATTGGACGATCTGTCTTCCTAATAATGTTTTTGAAGATGAATGGGGAGTAAGGCGACAACCAACCACTTCGGGACAGGTTTGGAAATATATACGTCATCCTCTTTCAAAGGTCCAGTCACTTGATGAATATACTTTTCCTGATATTGAATCACCAGGTCGTTTTAACGAAGCAAAAAAGCACATAAAGATGTATAAACACGAATATATCATAAGTTCAGAAATGTGGAATTTTTTTAAGCATGCATGGGAACTTAGAGGCTTTGAGAATTTTCTGAGTGATCTTTATACGAACCCTAGTTTTGTAAACGAGCTCTTAGATAAGTTACTAGAATTTAAAATTAAACAAGCGAGGAAACTTGTAGAAATTGGTGTGGACATAATTGAGGTTGCCGGTGATATCGGAATGCAGAATTCGATGATGCTTTCTCCTAAATTATGGAGAAAATACTTTAAGCCTAGATTAAGGGAGTTAGTTCAGAAAACCAAAAGAATAAGAGATGATGTATATTTCTTATTTCATAGCGATGGCTATATAAAACCAGTAATATCAGATATTATTGAAATAAGTTTTGACATCTTGGATCCAATTCAACCAGAGTGTATGGATCCTATAGAAATTAAAAAGCTTTATGGAGATAAGATTACTCTACGCGGGACGATTTCCATGCAGAGGACCCTGCCATTCGGGAAAGTAGAAGATGTAAAAAAGGAGGTTATTAGGAGAATAGAAAATTGTGGAAAAAGAGGCGGATTTATCTTAGCTCCATCAAACACGGTTATGCCGGATGATCCAATTGAGAATATACTTACTTTATATGAAACTGCAAAGGAATTTAATACAATATAATATCAGAGGAGCCAGAATTTAATGGCTTATACAATACTGCAAAGAAACCATCGATGACTTCTGAAGATCTGAGATTTAGGAGAGGCAAAAATTGGTTAAGATTAATTACGGAAGCAAGTTACTCACTTTAGATATCCCCATAGAAAGGATTTGTTTTAATCTTTCTCCCAGAAAAGTTAACAAAGCAGATAATTCTAAAGCAATGGTTTTGTATTCGGTGAGGAATCCAATAGGTTCTTCCCCCTTGCTAGATATAGCAAAGTTGGCCCAGAGAGTGGTAATTATTGCCGATGATAACACTCGAGAAACTCCCGTGCAACTGATTGTACCTGTTTTATTAGACGAGCTCAATAGAGGAACAATCAAGGACAATCAGATCAAGGTAATAATTGCCGGGGGGTCTCACCGACTAATGACTGAAGGGGAGATAAAAGAAAAATTTGGACCAGAAATTTTATCCCGGGTACAAGTTGTTACCCATGATTATGCTAACAAAGGTAAACTATTAGATTTTGGAATCACAGAGAAAGGCACCAGAATTTGGATTAATAAAGAAGTAGCGGAGTCAGACTTGCGGATAGGAGTGGGGAGCATATTGCCACATCTTCCAGCTGGATGGGCAGGAGGAGCCAAAATAATTTTACCTGGAATTGCGGGTAAGGAGTCTGTTGATCAATTACATCTTTTAGGAGTATCCGATCCTCAAATAAAGTTAGGGAAAGTGGAAACTTCTTTTCGCAAGGAAATAGAGGAGTTTGCCGAAAAAATAGGCCTGCATTTTATTGTAAATAGTATCTATGATGAAGATGGAGATTTAGTGGAAGTAGTGGCCGGTCATTTCAGAAAGGGTCACCGAAGAGGAATTGAGTTTGCAAGGACTGTTTATGAAGTCAAATGCGAAGAGCCTGCAGACATTACCATATCCAGTACCTATCCAGTTGACTATGATTTTTTCCAGGCAGACAAGGGGATATTCTCCGCAGTATTAGCTACCAAACTAGGGGGAGAGGTGATACTGGTATCTCCCTGCCATGAGGGATTCAGTCCTTCTCACGAAGTTCAGTTCAGCACGATGGCGGGTATGGAAAGTTCTCAGATTATTGAAGAATGCAAGAAGGGAGGTGTAGAGGATGTAATGGGAGCAAGTGAAGTGGTGATGATAAACTCTACGAAGGAAAAATGTGATATTACCGTGGTTACCGAGGGTCTTAAAAAAGATCAGGTAGAGAAGATGGGATGTAGATATGTAGAGCCCTCTTCATTTCAGAAGTATCTGAAAAGAAAACTGAAAGTAAAGCCGGATTGTAAAGTAGGGATTATACACCGTAGTGCCCAAATTTTTCCAAGAGTAGTGCCAAAAAGGGAAGTAAATGTTTGAATCGTATATTAAAGTGTTATCCCAAAAAGATTTGGACTCGATACACTCTGCTTCTTTAAAGGCATTAAAAGAAACAGGAGTTAAAGTAGAGAATGATAGATTGGTTTCTATATTAAGAGAGATGGGATGTGAGGTGAAGAGGAAGGATATAGTGAAGATCCCCGAGGAAGTGATAGGGGATGTTCTTCAGTATATAAAGTCTTATAAAGGTGAGAAGATAAACTCAGGTTTTACTCAGGAGGCTCTCTACTCCCGGGGAATGAAGGCTAAAGATAATCCACATCAGGTGCGTTTCTGTGCCTCTGGACAGTCAATATACGCCCATGACTTAAAAACAGATCGAATCCGTCCAGCTACTAAAGAGGACTTAATAGATGCTACCAGGCTGGTTACCTCTCTACCTGAGATAGGGTTAAGCCATCCCGTATTTATTCCCCAGGATGTGCCCCAAGAGACCAGGGATATCCACACTTTGGAAGTGGTATCTCTTTATTATTCAGATCCCAGGTGTGTGGAGCTTTTTAACCTTCGCTCTCTAAATTACTTTATTCAAATAGGTTTAGTTTTAAGAGGGTCTATGGATGAGCTTAGAAAAAATCCTTGCTTCAGTTATGTACTGTTTACTGATACTCCTCTGCGCTTCTCAAAGACAAACTTAGAAATTGCTCTTAAACTACACGATATGGGTTTTTCTAGTTCAATCGGGGGAGTAATGGTTATTCCTGGAGCTAATACCCCGGTAACTTTAGCTGGGAGCCTGGTCATTCAGAATGTAGAAATTCTATCTTCTAATTTAATAAATAAAGTTCTTAATGCTGAACCACGGGGATATTCTGCTGTAATTCCCACTGCTATGGATATGCGCTATGGTATCTCCAGCCAGGGAGCTCCTGAAGCCAGTCTCTTATCTGTTGCCAGTATTCAGTTGATGAATTATTACGGATTCCCAGTAGAGGGGTTAGGGTTGTTTAACACGGACTCCAAGCTGCCAGATATCCAGACAGGAATAGAAAAAACATTTGGTCTTATGCTGGGAATTATAGCAGGGGTACGTTCCTTCACAAGTGGAGGAGTATTAGCAGGGGCCCAAGTGGCCAGTTTAGCTCAAATAGTAATTGATGCTGAACTGGTTGGATCAGTAAATCGTTTATTGAAAGGAATAAACTGTGGCCCTGAGGAATTGGCAATAGATTTAATACAAAAGGTGGGGATAGGAGGGGATTTTCTGGCTGAAGAACATACGGTAGAGAAGTTTCGCGAGGAATTATGGTTTCCTAAACTTGCAGATAGAACTGGACCCAGCCGATGGTTAGAGAGTAAGGAAACTATGTTAGAAAAAGCCAAGAAAAGGGTTGCAGCTATTCTGGATGAGTGCGCAGATGAGCCTATAATAGATAGACACAAGGCTAAGGAAATAAGAAGAATCGTTAAGGAAGCTGATGAAAACTTGCCTAATTTTGCAAAAATCACTTAAAGGAGGAGTATGATGAAAATAGCCTGTGGTTACACCATTCCCATTACAAAATACGGACTTCCTCCCAGCTCAAAGGATAATCTTAAGGCAATGCAGGAGATGAGAGAAGCTGGATTTCAGGCTGCGGAGATGGAACTTTTTGCAGGAAAGATGGATGATTATACTAGAGATTTTGGCCAGTTGAAAAAAACTTTGGCAGAGTTAGATTTAAAGATATGCTGTGTGATGGCTGTAGTGGAGAATATGTTTACCCTGGATAGAGAAAAGAAGAATAAAGAAATAGAGAGCTTCAAACAGATAGCTGATATGACGAGAGAACTTGGAAATCCGTTTCTCTCTCTATGTGCCTATCTTCCTCCGGAAATTGAGCCAATAAAAGGAACCGAACTTTACACCGGAGGCCCCCCTACACAGATAAAGCTTGCTGAGAATTTTTCTTGGCCAGAATTTTGGAAGAATGTAGTTGAGCAGTTCAGCAAGTGCGCTGATATTGCAAAAGAGAGGAAACTTCAACTTCTAATAGAGACAAGAGCCCAGGATTTTATGTCTGCTACCGATATCACAAATCTTATCCATGACTCAGACCGGAATAACACCGGAGTTATCCTGGATGTCGCTCATCTTCACGCCACAAAAGAGTTTCTGGAACTAATCATAGCAAAAATGGGGAATTTAATAAAACATGTGCACTTTGCCGATAATGATGGAACTCAGGCCTATCATTATCCACCGGGCAGAGGAAACATTAATTTTGAGAAGATCATCAAGGCGTTGAAGAAGATAGGATATGATGATTATCTTGTTGTAGATATTGCCGGTGTAGATAACATACTACAAGAGGCTGCTAAAGCAAAAAATTACTTTGAATCGCGTATAAAGAGGATTTGAAAAATGTGCTAACAATCATTATCGAAGTTAGATCTTTTTTGAACGAAAAGGGAAAGATAGAAATAAAGGGCCGGAAAGGAGGGGATGAAGGGTAGGTAGGCCGATCTATCTTTAGAAAAAGGAAGTTTTCTAAAAAGAGAGGAAGTGTTGGAAAATTAATTTCTCTTTTGAGGAGCTTTCACGGAAGAATGAACCATGTCCCCAAAAAGGAGGATGGCCATGGGTAAAAAGATAAGACAGGTTTTAATGGTATTCTCCCTGGTTTTGCTTATCGTTAGTTATCCAGGGGGAGTGTTAGCGGAGAAGGTTATTAACTACTGGAACTTTGTATCTGAATACGAGGCTGCTTACAAGGACTACTATACCAAGGTGTTCAGTGAAGAATTCCAGAAACTGCATCCAGATTTTAGACTCAACGCCGTGACTATTCCTTACGAGGGTTCTGATGCAAAATATATAGCTGCCTTCTCGGCACGTATCAATGCTCCCGATATGTTTGTGGGAAAGGTACCTTACTTTGCAGGTGGGTTAGGGGTCGCTGATCCAGCTCCGGCTGACTTACAGAGGATATGGGGAGAGGTCATGGTGGAAAAGATTCAGGACTTTGTAAAGTACGAGGGTAAATTTTATGGATGGCCTCTGGAGACAGATTTAGGAATGACCCTTTTCTACAACGTTGATATATTTAAACAAGCAGGCCTTGATCCAGAAAATCCCCCCACAACCTTAACCGAGCTCTTGGAATATGCCAAAAAACCTACCAAATACGGTCCCACTGGAGTGACACAGGCAGGATTTGCCTTAAGATATTCGGGAAATCCCAGAGGAATTGCTGATAAGTGGCTTCCCTTTCTCCACGCCTTTGGCGGAAGATTGTACGGGCCTCAAGGAAAGAAGGCCTCCGGGTATTTAGATGCACCTGCTGCGATTGAGTCTTTACAGTTCTACGGTGACCTGGTGAACAAATATAAGGTCTCAAGTGTAACCATTGGAAAACCTATGGATGCTTTTAGCCGGGGACGAGCTGCTATGCTTTATCGAGAATCCTGGGTAGTGGGATGGTTAGATCAGAATGCACCTGACATAAATTACAGGGTGGCTCCACTATGTAAACAGGAGAGATACCCCGGAATAAGTCTGCTGTTTACCCAATCTAATATGGTGTACAAATTTAGCCCCTACAAGGATGTTGTATGGGACTGGATGCGATTCATCACAAGCAAGAAGCATGACGTAAACATAGCTAAAATATTGGGCACTCTACCTGTTTTTGCAGAGAACTTTAAGAAAATGATGAGGGGACGTCCAGATGAGGAGGCTGTAAAGGTAATACTGGAAAATCCCTCCAGTCCTTATTATGAGGATCCATTCATAAATGAAATAGCATTTAGGATTGGTGAGGCAGTTCTGGAAGTTCTCTTTAACAAAAAGACAGCAGAAGAGGCATTGAAGGACGCTGCTCCCGATGTGGACGCGCTACTGGCTAGAAAAGAGTTGATTAAATAAACAACTGTGGTACGGGGACGGGGATTAAAAACAGATAGGATTGATCTCCGTCCCCAGAATTTGTCTCATGAAAGAAAAAGTAAAAAAACTTATATTGGGGAAATCACTCAGAGAAAAACAACTAAGGACAGCCTATCTTTTTATTGCTCCCTGCATTGCCTATTTTTTTTTGATATTTATTGCTCAGATACCTCATATACTTTACCTTTCGTTCCATGCCTTTTTTGGATTGGATTTCTCAAAATACGTTGGTCTCTCACAATTCATAGGAATTCTGCGAGAAAAGTTATTTTGGACAAGTATGTGGAATACTCTGTATTTCTCTTGCCTTAGTATACCCTCTGTTTTAGGTCTTTCCCTGGGTATAGCTTTATTACTCCACTATATAAAAACCAGGATCATCAAAGATTTTTTTAAAGCCCTGTACTTTCTACCGACGGTCTGTTCCTTGGTTGCAGCTGCCCTCATATGGAGCTGGATATATGAGCCAAATATAGGTTTACTTAACAATTTATTTTTAAAGATAGGACTCCTCCCTCAAACCTGGCTACATAATCCCTACCTGGTTATACCGAGTTTAGTTATAATGAATGTATGGGTGAGATTGGGATTGGGGATGATAATATTTGTGGCTGGACTGGAAAGTATCCCTATGGTTTACTATGAAGCAGCGAGAATCGATGGGGCAAATAGGCTTCGACAGTTTCTACACATAACCCTACCCTTATTAAATCCCCAGATAATGTTAGTTTTAATCCTAGAGACGATTTTTACTCTTCAAATTTTCGATCTTCCCTATGTTGCTACCGAAGGGGGGCCGGCTAATGCAAGCCGTACTATTGTCTTACATCTCTACCAGACCGCATTCAAATGGAATAGGCCTGGAAAAGCCTCTGCTATTTCTCTGTATTTATTCGCGATGATTTTAATCCTGACCGTGGTTCAGTGGAAGATTTCCCGTAAACGTGTCATGTATTAAAAGTCAGTTGGCAAGAGGAGGCTTTTTGAAATGAGACAACTGATAAAGTATTCCTCTCTAAATACATTAGTAATCGTCCTCGTTGTGGGTGGAGCCTTGGTAGTATTTTTCCCCTTTTTTTGGATGGTGTTGACCTCCCTGAAACACTCCTACGAAATATACAGAAAGACTCTCACCTTTTGGCCTGATAGTTTCTTTTATTTCAACAACTATGCAGAGGTTTTTAGGAGTCAACCCTTTGCCCGCTTTTTTTTAAATAGCTTGATCGTTACGGGAGGCTGCGTAGGGGCAAGTTTATTTTTCTCTTCATTGGGAGGATATGCTTTTGCAAAATTTGACTTTCCTGCCAAGGAAATAATATTTTTTGGGTTTGTATTATCTGTATTGATGGTTCCTATTCAAGCATTAATAGTTCCTCTCTATCGGATGTTTAATTCCCTTGGATTAAGCAATACTTATTTAGGTATAATGGGGCCCAGTTTAATTAGTGCTTTTGGAGTGTTTCTCATGAGGCAATTTATCGAAACCATTCCCACAGATTATATAGACGCGGCAAGAATAGATGGTCTTTCAGAATTTGGTATTTTCTTTAAGATCGTTCTACCTCTTGCCAAACCTGCCCTGGCCACCTTGGCGGTAATTAAGTTCTTCTGGACCTGGAACGAATTTATGTGGCCCTTGGTAATAATTCACGAGGAGGCTATGAAAACAGTTACACTGGGTCTTTCTTATTTTTCTGGCGTTTGGCATATAGAATACACTTTAGTATGTACTGCCTCCTTTTTAAGTGTGATCCCGATATTGATTATATTTATCTTCTTACAGAAGTATGTGGTTAAAGGAATGACTATGACAGGGATAAAAGGTTAGGTAATTAAAATACGGCATAATTGAATAAAATACTGAGGGTAGGGTAATGCTTCCTAAAGAGAGGGTCATAGAAGCGTTGAATCACCGAGAGCCTGATAGACTCCCTGTGGGAGAGATAGGAATTGACTCTCCCATCGTAGAAAAGGTGCTAGGTAGAAAAACTTATTATCGGGCAAAGTGGAGAATGTTTAAGGCCCTCTGGAGCGGGGAAAGGAATAAGGTGGTAGATAGTTGGAAAAAAGATATTGTGGACTTGGTAAAAAAATTAGGACTGGATTACGTTCCCGTTTTTCTAGTGCCTTCTAAAAAGAAAAGGATTCAGAAGCCAAAATTTATGAATAAATATACTTGGGTGGACGAGGAGGGCAATATCTGGAAGTACTCCCCTGAATCACAAGGATGGCCCATTTGTATTAAACATAGGAAGGTAAACTTCTTGGATGAATTGGATGAAATAGAGATTGACGAGTCACAATTTGAATTAGTGAGGTATGTGGTAGATAAATTAGGGAAAACTCATTTTATTCTGGGAAGGGGAGCAGGGCCTTCGATATTAGGTGAGGACACAGATGGAACATTCCCAGAGACAGGTGGATTGGAGAATTTTCTTATAAAAATGGTAACCGATCCTGATTTTGTAAAAAAGGCTACAGAGATAAGCACCAAAAAGGCTATTAAAATAGGGAAAGTTCTTATTCAAGAGGGCTGTGACGGTATACTTGTAGATTGTGATTACTGTGAGAATAGAGGACCCTTTATGTCGCCCAGATATTTTCGTGAGTATATATTTCCTTATTTAAAAATGCACTGTAGAGAGTTTCATAAAAAAGGAGCTTATGTCATAAAACATACTGATGGAAACACGTGGGAGATACTGGACCAGATGATAAAGGCAGGGATAGATGCCTACCAGGGAATTCAACTCAGCGCTGGTATGGACATAAGGAAGCTGAAAGAAAAATATGCAGGGAGATTATGTTTATTTGGAGGGGTAGATTGTGAAACGCTTATTAAAGGGACAAGACAAGATATAATAAAGGAAACCGAGTATGCTGTAAGGTATGGGGCTCCTGGAGGAGGAATGGTTCTAGGTTCTGGAAATACAATTATGGCAGGGGTGAAGTATGAAAATTACATGACAATGTTGCATATAGTAAAAGAGAAGGGGGCCTATCCTATAAGGTCGTAATTGCTCAAATTCTCATCAAAAAGAGCGCTTAAAGGTGATGGGTCATCTCTTCCTCCAAGAGAATCTGGCAGAAAATCTTTTTCACCTTTCTTAAAAAATCCCTATAATCTAAAAAAGAGTGGTAATGTAGTATAGGGGGATTCCAAAAAACCTTGCAAAGATTCCGCCGGTATTATTTAAAAACAGCAGGTAAGAAGTTTAGAGGAAGCACTTAGGATCAAGGAAGAATATGCTTGCTTAAAGTAGTTACAACCTTCAAATTGCGCAAGCTTCTCAGCCTGGCGGCTACCAATTTACTTTTCTCCTTCAAAGAGGTCATTTTTCCACCACGAGGAGGAGCCCAAATTTTTTCCGAGAAAGGATCTGATTATTTGGATTCGGTCAGTGGAAAAAACATTCATTAAAAGGCAGCCTCAAAGGCATTTTTTATAAGATGGATATCCTTAACCTTCTTTTCATCTAAGAGGATAGTAACCGCATCAAATCGAGAAGGCCAGCTCCTCTCGTCTTCTGTCTACATCTTTCCTTCCCATCTCAGAGATCCCTTTAAGCATTAGTTTTTAATTAACACTAAACATTCAATGGGGACTAAAATTCTCATCTTCGATGGAAAGATTGTTGATTTTTGCGTGCAGAAATTCGGTTTGACGCCCACTCCTAGGAGTGTTATATAAGGATGTAAGTAAAATCGAGATAGGAGGAACTTACAGGGTGATTGTAGGGATAGGATCCAAAGACAGGTTTTTGAGCGAAGAAAAGCTCACAGAGTTATGTCGAGAAGCTCTTCGAAAGAAAGATTTTCACAGAAAAAATGTTTTTGGATTCTATGCCGGAGGTGAGGAATTCTGGCCCCTATTGAACGTTTTCCTGAAACAGGGTTGTAATAGATTGACAAAATCCATAAAATGATTATTGTTTGTCGGAGAGGGCGAGGATGGAGAAAGCCACAAATCGAGCTAAAGTTTTAGTAGAGGCGCTTCCCTATATTCGAAAGTTTTTCGGAAAGACGGTGGTGGTGAAATATAGTGGGAAGGTCATGACTGAGGAGAGTTTGAAAAGAGGGATCGCCCAAGATATTGCTTTGATGAAGTATGTGGGGATAAAACCAGTAATCATTCACGGTGGAGGGGAAGCCATAACCGAGCTAATGGAAAGACTCAATATAAAACCCCGTTTTATCGACGGTAATCGAGTTACTGATGAAAAGACCATGGAAATTGTGGAGATGGTTCTGGTAGGAAAGATAAATAAAGCCATAGTCTCTCTGCTTAATCAATTTGGCAGCAGGGCCATAGGTTTAGAAGGTAAGGATGGAAGATTGATTCTGGCCAAAAGATCTAAGGACAGGAATTTAGGGTTGGTAGGGGAGGTGGAAAGAATAGACCCTACTCCTATCGAGGTCCTGGAAAGAGGAGGATTTATTCCAGTCATTGCTCCAGTAGGGGTAAGCAAAGAGGGAGCGACGCTCAATATAAACGCCGACACGGTAGCTGCCGAAATTAGCGGGTCCTTGAAGGCGGAGAAATTGATCTTTCTTACTGATGTAGAGGGAATCCTGAAAGACCCTAGGGACAAGAAAAGTCTTATCTCCACCCTCAAGGT
>JAUVZS010000235.1:0-3165 GCA_030602435.1 Clostridia bacterium | reverse complement strand
ATGTTCTCTGCGTCATCGATCGCCAGCAAGGAGGAAGAGAAAATCTTAAGAGAATCGGATGTTCACTAGCTTGCCTATTCACCGGGGAGGAGCTGGAAAGCCTTAAATAGAATTAAATAGGGACAGCGACCATTTAAAATTAGTTTTATCAGCAAAAGTCGGACCAAAAGAAAAAATAGATACCCACGCCTTCACGGACGTGGTGCTTAGCGAATTTTCAGGCAGAACTTGTCCTGCTCCGCAGGAAACCCCTCTCATCCTCACCTTCACAGATGGGGAGTTCCCGCTGACTCAAAATAAATGGTCGCTGTCCCTATTTATTTTATAAATTTATCCGACCAATATTTAACCAGGAAAAAAAATAGGGCAAGAATACCAATAAATGCTCCAATGACAGCTAATATTATGAATACTAATCTCAATACCTTGCCTCACGGATTCTTAATTTACTTTTCAAAAGGCCTGCCGTTCCGCCGGTATGCGTGACACAGGACTCCATACCTTTCGGCCTACCTTCGCTTCTCAGCTGGTATTGTTTGAGAAGAATAAAAAGTTTTGTTAAAGAGCTTTCATCATATCAAGATGCTTACCTGCCACCTAAACTTTGAGGCCAGATAGAGTGATGCCCTTGACGAAGAATTCTTGCGCACAGAGGAATACAATAATAATGGGCATTACGCTGAGGACACTCGCTGCCATCAAACTAGGCCAGTCTGTTGAGTATAATCCTTGCATAACAGCCAATCCTAAGGGAATAGTTCTTTTGGTTATGGTGTTTAAGAAAATCAGCGGTGCCAGAAAATCGTTCCATGACCACATAAAAGTAAAAATCCCTAGTGCTGCCAAAGCAGGTTTAGATAGAGGTAGAAAAATACGCCGGTAAATACCGAAGGGGGTACACCCATCCATCTTTGCAGCGTCCTCTAGTTCTCTAGGGATAGTAAGAAAGAACTGCTTCATCAAGAAGGTACCGAAAGCACTAAATAATCCTGGTACAATCAAAGCATAATGCGTATCTATCCACCCAAAACTCCTCATCATGATGAATATAGGGATTACTATCACAAAGTAAGGAATCATCAGCGTAGCTAAATACAAGAGGAAAATAATATCGCGTCCAGGAAATTTTAGACGAGCAAAAGAATATCCACCTAAAGAGCAGGTGAAAAGTTGGCCTGCAGTCACCAGGACAGCTATCTTCAGACTGTTAAGGAAGAAAATGCTGAACGGAAATCTTTCAGATATCTGAAGGTAATTATTCCACCTTAGTGATTCCCCAAACAGGGTTGGTGGAAAGACAAAAACTTCGTTCAAGGATTTCAGAGATGTACTTACCATCCAGATAAATGGGGCTATCATAGTAATGGCACCAAAGGCCAATATTATGTGAACAAACGTCCTCACATAAATCTGTTCTTTCCGCATAAACTAATCCTTATATACCATAATGAACCCAGGTCTTAGCTCTCCATACTTGGATTAGGGTAACTGAGAGAATTGCAGCAAAGAGAATACAGCCCATAGCACTGGCATAACCCATTTTGAAATATAGAAATGCATTTTGGTATAAATAATGCACAATGACTGAAGTACTTCTGGCTGGCCCACCGTCCGTCATGATAAATACCTGGTCAAAAATTTGGAATGAGCTTATTACTGAAATAATAGTAATAAAGAAAGTGGTAGAAGAAAGCAATGGTAGTGTAATTCGCCAAAATTGATTCCAAGTACTAGCTCCATCAATCCGAGCAGCTTCATAGTAAACATCAGGAATTCCCTGTAAACCAGCTAAGAAAATTACTATGTTGAATCCTAATCCTTTCCAAATGCTGACAATAATAAGCGCTGGCATCGCCCATTGAGTACTGGATAACCACTTAGGTCCTTTGATACCTATAAAACTCAAGACAAAATTTAAGAATCCGAACTCGGGATTATAAATCCATTGCCATACAATAGCGACAGCTATCATAGAACAAACTACAGGAAGGAAGTAGATGGCACGGTATAGTTTGATGAGACGACTGGCCCGGTTCAGCGCTACTGCAAAAATCAGAGCTATGAAAATTCCTAAGGGCACAGTTCCGGCAACATAATAAATTGTATTCCGGAAAACTTTAAGGAAGGTAATATCCCGGAAAATCTTAATGTAGTTCTTCAGGCCGTAAAAGACAGAAGGGGTCAAAATGTCCCATTTGAAAAAGCTGAGGCCTAGAGCTATCACTAGAGGAAAGAAGATGAATGAGAAGACACCGAATATATTAGGCAAAAGAAATAGATACCCCCATAAAACCTCATTATAAGCAATGCCTTTCACCTTCCTTTTCTTCAATTTTCTTCTCAGAGGTCGTGTAGCCATTTTTCATCCTCTCAGGCTCTCAGGGTTCATCCAATCTTATAAGTCTAGGTCGCTCAGGTGAGAAAAAGTGTTTTCAAACCTGAGCGACCTCTCAAAATCTAAGTGCTGCTTATCTACTGTTCAGCTAGCACAGCATTAACTCTTTCTACCAACCTTTTCATTATCGGCTCAACCGCTTGTTTTTCATCCGTCCAAATCAACTGTGTCTCCTCTTCTATGATATCCTGAGCTTCTTGGGGTGTGAAACAGTAGGGGATTAGCTCTAGATAGTCACGGAAGTACTCTGCTATGCCTTCATATCCCTCAGGGTGCACCGCTGGATTGAGCCAGCGCTCCATTCCCTGCGGAGTGTACAAAGAGACTCGGTTAGGCATCCATAAGCCAGCCCTTATCAGATCAATTTGATATTCTTCCGATGACAAAAATTCGACAAATTTCCAGGCTTCCTCCGGGTGCTTCGTTGTCTTGAAAGCAGAATGGACATGCGCAGTACCAACACTGACAGGTTTCTTAAACACAGGCAAAACTCCTACCTGAATAGGGAAATCCAAAGTGGCTAGTAGCTGTAGAGACCAAGAACCATCGAAGAGTGTAGCAATTCTACCAGTTTCCAGCATCTGCGCTGCATTCATTCCTATATTCTGTAGGATGAAAGCGTCAGGAGAAGCTTTATGGATGCGTTTAACATCGGCCATCTTCTGAACTACTTCAACTGCGGCTGGCTGATCCAATAAACATTCAGTGTAATCATCATTGAACAATCTACCTTCATTGGATAGAATAAGAGGGTGGCCTTCACTCTGGCC
>JAUVZS010000226.1:0-3330 GCA_030602435.1 Clostridia bacterium | reverse complement strand
TTTTGAGCCTGAGCCATAGGAGACTGAAGACCTATCGCCAGGACAATAGCCAGTACAAATACCAGAGCTACTGCTGAAAACTTTCTACGTAACATTTTTTTCTCCTTTTGCTTGTAAGCATGTCACACGAAGTCTACAGTTTTTTTTGAAGAGTTTCCCATCTTGTTTTGATGGAAACCTCCTTTTTAACCTACCCAGCCCTTTAACCATCACTGTGGTGGGTTACCTACTTTTTCACCTCCTTCCGGGCTTAGTTTTAGAGGCTCTCTAAGATCCAAAGCACATATCCCACTTCGATAAAGCGCGTTGTGGCTTTCTTAGATTTTTAGAAGAACTATAGAAGACTTAGTTGCTGGAGTACCCTTCTTAATTCCTGTTTCTTAGCCTCTGGTAGTGATTTGATTGGTTCTCTTGCCAAACCAACATCTATTCCAATTAGGTTCAACGCATCTTTGATAACTACCGGAAATGAACCTAAACTAAAAGCTCTCCTGAGCGGAACTAGTCGATATTGTGCCTTTCTTGCCTTCTCTAAATCTCCCTTAATATATGCCTCGTAGATTTCTACCACTAATTTAGGGGCCACGTTTGCTGTAGCTGCAATTGACCCTTTCCCTCCGTACAAAAGTGTTCCGTAAATTAGGGTATCTCTTCCGCATAAGACAGAAAAATCTTCTGTGGTGTTCCGAATGTACTCCGCGGTCAATGTTAAATCTCCACTACTATCTTTAATTCCTACTATGTTTTCTATCCTGGAGAGCTTCTTTACCAGGTCTGCCGATAGATTTATGCCAGTTCTAGCTGGGTTGTTATAAAGAAGAGCTGGTAGGTTTGTAGATTTTGCAATGGCAGCGTAGTACTCGTAAAGCTCATTTTCGGAAGGAGAAATAAAACAAGGTGTAATCACAGAAGCGGCATCAGCTCCGATTTTCTCAGCCATCTTGGTTAAGAAAACAGCTTCTTTTGTAGTTATGGCACCTGTGCCAATGTAAACCGGAACTCTTTTATTAACCTCGTCAACGACGATCTCTGTTATCCTCTTTTTTTCTTCCTTTGTGAGTGCATAGAATTCTCCCTGGCTTCCTATGGCGAACAAGCCATGCACTCTCCCATCTATGAGGTAATTAATTAACTTTCTTAAGGCAACCTCGTTGACTTGATCATCCTTATTAAGAGGTGTCACCATTGCAGGTATAATTCCTTTTGGTTTAAAAGACATCGCTGCCCCGTTTGTTGTATTAACCCATCCCATTTATTTAATATCTCCTTTACTCGCTTACAAGGTCTTCTTCCACCGCAGCTAAGTGATTATACATTATTCTGGAAGCGTCTTTGCTATCCCTTTTCTTAACAGCGTTGAGGATCTCAGTATGTTGCTGGATGTACTTTTCGAGACGACCGAGGACACTCCAGCTTTTCTCTTTTAAATTTGTCCAGGGCCTCTCCTTTAATGCATCAGCCAAGTAAGTCATTATTGAAAAAAGGATAGCGTTATGAGCGGCTTTTACTATATTAATGCGAAATTCCCTGTCGTATTCCATGATTTTAGGAATACAAGAGAACCTTTTGCCTAGTAAGATTGTCAGACAAGTTTAATTTTACTATAAATAAAAATAAAATTATGTCAAGTTTTCTGTGCCTGCGATAGGTGAGACTGGTGTATCCTTCTCCATCACTTCTCCAGCTAAAAAGTCCTCCATAGGTGAATTCGGAAAAGTCCTTGATTTCTTTAAAGCTGTTCTGGCTATTCACGCTGAAGCGCTTTTTCAAGCTTATTCGCAAATTCTGGATCAGTGGAAGCCTTCAGTCTTTTTACTGTTGTATTATAAGCATCAATCTTTTCTTCTTCAACCCCCTCGTTCAAGACTCTCGGATCGATTTTGCTCAATTTTTCTATTAAAAGCTTTCTTTCTTCCTCAGGCATAATCCTTGGATCTGTCATTGCAGCAGCCCTAGCATAAATGCCCTCATCCAAAAGATATTTCAAAGCCTTGAATGGAAGCTCATAATAGCTGCCAAGAGCCCCGGTTCTTTGTGTAAAGCCTCGAGGAGCTCCTGCCTTAAATGAAACTCTAACATATAGCTTTTTAAATCTAGCCAGCTTCTTGACATAATTTCTATCAGCTCCAAGCAATATACCATTAGTTTCAAGGATGAATAAGGGATATTTTGAGTTTTCTGCATATTCTAAAACACTCAAAAGATGTTCTTTTCCAATTGTTGGCTCGCATCCTGATAGGCGAAGTTTTTCAACTTTAAGTTTCCTGAAACGCTCCCAGCCAGGAGAGGTTATACCATTTTCGGCTGCCTTGAAAAGTTTTTGGGAAAGCTCTTTTGCTGAATAAAATTTACCAAACTTCTCAGGATAATCACGAGACCAGTTAGACCAGCAGTAAGTACAACGTAAACAACAACCGGCGGCATATCCAGTAGCAATTCCTCTGTAAACCGGCGCCGAATAAATGCCAATATATTTCCTTTCCAATCCTTCTTTACCCTCTCTGGTTACTATTTTTTCAGTTTCTCCTGCAAGCTCTAAGGGATCAAAAGGTGTTAATCCAGGTCTCAAGAAACGTTGATACTTCATTGTCATTCATTCAGGCAGGCATCTAGTTGATAAGACTTATGGTTAAGATCTTGATAACTTCCTCATGCACTGCTTCCTCGACAGCTCAAGAATAGTAGAACTTTTCATCTTTTAGAATGGGACTTATGGGCAGTGGTAATAATGAGGATTTTGGAACAGTGTCCGATGTCCAGACATCCCTCTTTATGTCTTGGGGCAGTTTGAGTAAGGTCAGCGTTTCATTAACATAAGTTTTCGGGAGTCCTACTTCTCCACAGGAAGAATCTGAACCGGCACCGATGCTTTCTCCTTGAAGTGCTTGGCATCAGCCAGGGAGCCAACGTGTCTGCCTATATGCATGGGAATGGCTATCTGAGGCCTGATGGCTTTGACTGTCTCTACCGCTTCATCGACGGTCATAACATAGGTACCGCTCACCGGCAGCAGAGCGATATCGGCGTTGATGGACTCCATCTCAGGTATAAAGTCGGTGTCACCAGCATGGTAGATGCGTCGTCCTTCGACAGTGAGGATGAATCCCAGATAGTCCGGCCCCCGGGGATGGAATGGCACGTCTGGGCTACGGAACTTATTGACGTTGTAAGCTGGCACAGCGCTGATGGGTATACCTTTCACCGTGAGTTCATCGCCCGGCCTCATCACTTCTATTTGGCCAGAGAGCTTAGCCGCTGCAGCAGCAACGGTCACGATGACAGAATCTTTCTTCTGAATCTTAGCTAAATCCTCTGGGGAGCAGTGATCAT
>JAUVZS010000215.1:0-3459 GCA_030602435.1 Clostridia bacterium | reverse complement strand
CAAACGCAAAGCCATATTCTTGTGCAGCCACCATTCGCTTCCTAATCGAATGTCTTTAGGGAAATCTTGCCCGGAAGCATTCATATCTAAAGCTAGAAGAAGGCGAGGGTTAAGTCTATAAGCTGTGCCTAATTTTATGTTGGTAGGTATAGACTGTTTTGTTACCGGATTTGTATCCCATTCTATTTGGGAAATTAACTCCTGGATATTGATTCCTGCCGAGATCCTTGTTCCCCATATTAGAAAGCCTATATCTAAACCGTAGCCGCCGCCATTTCCCCAACTAGTGGTCTGCTTTAGGTATTTTAAGTTAATTCCCCAAGAACCTGATACTTTTTTAGAGGCTATCAATTTATCTTGGAAGAGGAATTGTGCATAAGAATAGGAAAATAGATTATAATTCCATTCCTCCGGTTCAAGGTCAGCCGATAACTGGCTCCAACTAATCCCCCCTGCTCCCATACCTGTATTAGGCTCTACAAAGGATAAAAAACTCTGTTTTAAAAGTCCTAGACTGTACAAATCAACATACATTGTTCCCAGTTCTTTTTGCCTAATTTGTACCAGACCAGCGGGATTAAAATAGCATGCACTGTAATCATCAGCTATAGCTGTAAAGGCCTCGCCCATTCCCATGGCTCTGGCACTGATGGGAAGGGTAGTAAACCCACTCTCGATGATATGTAGATAGTCAGCATAGATGGGAGGTACGGCTGCTAATTTTAAACCAAGACAGACAATGCCGACCGTTAGAAAAAATCTCACCGTTAGAGGAAATCTCAAGGCTTTCTCCCGCCTTATCAGAAAAATCTTTCTTTCTCTGGAGAAACTAATTTTCTTTTTCATTTATATTCAATCCCTTTCACTTCATTGATATATTTTTCTGTCATATGAGTAGCTAAGGCACCTTCGCCGCAGGCAACTATTACCTGTTTTAAAAGATTTTTTCTCACATCGCCGCAGGCAAAGATTCCTCTCCTGCTGCTTTCTAAGTTTTCCCCAGTTTTTATAAATCCTTTCTCGTCCAGTTCTAAGATGTTCTGAACAAATTCTGTGTTTGGTTTTAGACCGACGAAAATAAATAAGCCCGAACAGGGTAAGTTATGCGTCTTTTTTGTTTTTAGATTCTTAAGTTTGACTCCTTTAACCTTTTCTTCCCCATAAATTTGGTCAACTACTGATCTCCAGATTATTTCTATTTTTGGGTTTTTGGTTATTCTTTCCTGGAGGATCTTTTCTCCTCTGAGCATTCCTCGTCGGTGAACAAGGTAAATTTTTTCTGCGAATTTACTTAGATATAAGGCTTCTTGCAAAGCTATATTACCTCCACCTACTACTGCTACTTGCTGATTCCTGAAAAAAGGAGCATCGCAGGTGGCGCAGTAGGAGATACCCTGCCCTATAAATTCTTTTTCCCTTTCAATTCCTAATCTTCTAGTCTCTGCTCCAGTGGCAATTATTACTGCCAGCGTTTTATATTTTTTACCACCGCTGGTATGAATGATCTTTTCCTCATCTTCTAAGGCAATGCTTCTAACCTCTTCATGCTTTAATTTCGTTCCTAGATTTTCTGCCTGTTTTTGTACCTGCTTCATCAGTTTCTGAGCCGATATTACCTCTGGAAAGCCGGGATAATTTTCAATTTTTTCTGAAAGTAGAATTTGACCCCCTGGGGTAAGTTTTTCTAAGACCACTGTATTTAACCGGGCTCTTTGAGCATAAATAGCTGCTGTTAAGCCTGCTGGCCCTGCTCCAATTATTATTAAATCGTAAACTTTGTTCATAATTCTCGTATATCGTATGTAGTATATCGTATATCGTCTCTCCCCTCACCCGAAAAAGCTGTAAGCCTTAAGCTATTCAGAGGCCTTATAGCTAATTCCAGTCCATCCCAATTTACTTTGCAGCATCTTAAAAAAGAACTTCTTCCTTAATCTAATTAAGATGGCCTCATAAGGAGCTTTTTTAACTCTGGTTACCTCTCCTTCTTTTAGAGGAAAACCTACCTGACCATCTATGGTAAGCAAAGCTTCGTTAGAAGGAGGCTCCAGAGTAACTTCTATTTCATCTGTTTGAGAGACGACCAATGGCCGCACAGCCAGAGTATGAGCACAAATAGGAGAAAGGACTATTACTCCCAGGTTGGGATGAATCACAGGTCCGCCGGCAGAAAGAGAGTAAGCAGTAGAGCCAGTAGGGGTAGAGATAACCAGCCCATCGGCAGAGTAAGTAGTGATGAACTCTCCAGAAACAAAGGTCTTAAGGTTAATAATACGAGGACTCTCCCCTTTGCCAATGACTACGTCATTTAAAGCAAGGGATATTTCTATTTTCTCTTTACCTCTGAGAATAGTTACTTCCAGCATTAGGCGTTTTTCTATTTTGTACTCTCCCTGCAAGACTTTTCTCAACCCTTCTTTGTATCTAGAGATGGGAATCTCGGTGAGAAAGCCCAGTCCCCCCAGGTTGATACCCAAAAGAGGGGTATGATAAGGAGCAAAGTTTCGGGCTGCCCTGCATAGGGTTCCATCACCTCCTAAGCTGATGATGAGTTCTGCCTTTTTACCTATCTCTTCCTTATCCCTGATTAACTCACTACGCTCGATTCTTTCACCTGTCCATCTAGTAAGGAGAACTTCTATCTTCTTATCTTCTAACCACTTTATCAGCGAGAGGACATAATCCAGGGCGCCTTTCTTTTCCCGATGTACTATTATCCCCACTATTTTAGGTTCAGGCACTTTCCTTCTCCAATATAGTTCGTAGTTCATTGTCCATAGTTCATTGATTATAAACTGCAAGATACGCCTCAGGACATTTCCTGAGTCAATATGCTCGGCTAAATAGCCCTATCCTGGGTTAATATTCTTAGCTATTTAGCCATAAATCAAACCGCTACGAGATACGAGATATGTACCAAGGTATTTCTTTTATATAAAAAGTAGAGCTATAAAAAATCCTAGTATTCCCCCCATCAATACCTCAATGGGGTTATGACCTAATTGTTCGGTTAGTTTATATTTCATGGGAGAGCGAGGTGACAGATGGCGACTCAACTCATTGAGGAGTTCTGCCTGTCTACCTGTTTCTCTCCTTACCCCTATAGCCTCATATATAGTGACTAAAGCTAAAACTAAAGTAACGATAAAAATGGTAGATCCCATACCCTCTTTTACCCCTACTCCTGTGAGCAAAGCTACTACAACTGCGGCGTGAGAAGAAGGCATTCCTCCTGGTTCTATAAAGCGACGCAGCTTTATCCTTTTTTCGCTGCCTGCTGAAACGATAACCTTAATACCTTGAGCAATAGTCCAGGCCCCAAACACAGTCAAAAGCAAAGGATGAGTAAGAATAAAATAAAGCGTTTTTGACATTTATTTCTCTTTAGAAAAGAAAATTTTGTTTTTCTTCTTTTTCTTGCTCTTTTTCTTTTTTTTCTTGTTGGCGCAGTTTTCCATC
>JAUVZS010000164.1:0-4121 GCA_030602435.1 Clostridia bacterium | reverse complement strand
TGGTATCATATTCTTCTATATCTTGTGCTTCGACCCTGACCAATACGTTCAACCTTTTTAAGACGCATCAGTTTATTGAGTGCCTGCCTAACGGTTGGATGAGCAACTTTTGTTTTATCGGCAATCTCAAGAGGAGTGGCCTCATCCACACTTTCAAGATACTGCCAAACTGCCAGTTGCTTCTTGGTTAAAAGTTTCTCTATATTTTCTTTAGACAACAAATCAACGGCTATCTCTGACTGCTTTAAGAAAATGGTCAAAAAGAAATCCAGCCAGGGGATGATATTCTCGTGTTTTGTCTTGAATGTTTTTTGGCTTTTGCGAAGCGCAAGATAATAGTCCGGTTTATTATCCTCAACCAGCTTCTCATGAGAAACATAGGGCATATACAAATACCCCTCTTTAAGTAAAAGAAGATTGTTTAAAACACGGCTAAGCCGGCCATTGCCATCTTGAAATGGGTGGATTTGTAAAAACTCAACAAGAAAGTTGCCCACAATAAGAAGCGGATGATATTTTTTTTCTGTAATGGTTTCTTGGGTCCATTCAATCAGTTCTTGCATTTCTTTTGGCGTGAGATACGCCGGCGTAGTATCAAAAAGAACCCCGACAGACTCACCGACAGTATTTATCATCTGCACCTGATTTTCTCTTTTTTTGTATTCACCGCGGTGGGTTTCGTCCTTTTTTACATATTTCAAAAGCTCTTTGTGAAAATGCTTGATAGTGCTTTCATTAAGCCGAAGGCTCTTCCACGAATCAAACACATTTTCGAGCAACTCATAGTATCCTTTTACTTCCTGCTTGTCGCGGTCAGAAAATTTCTGAATATCAATTCCGCGCATTAATTTTTCTACATCCTCATCGGAAAGTCGAGCGCCCTCAATACGAGTGGAGGCACCAGTTGAAGTAATCAAAACCGACCGCTTGAGACGGCCTAAAACCTGAGGACTTAATCGCGCCCCGGCAATCCACTGCCCCTTTAGTTCATCTATTTTTGTTATTTTTAACCAAATTTCAGCTGGTATTTGCTGAAGTCGTTGGTCTAATTTGTTATTTTTTACCATAGTTATAATCCGATATATCAACTATAGCAGATTATAGCGGATTAATAAAAAGAAGTCAAATACTTGAAGAATCTTCTGGAAGCTTGCGAGTTTGTTCGGTCATTATATCGGGAGGATGGTCTCTCTTTATGGGTTTTATAACCTCCGAGGGAATTCCCTGTTTTGCATCACCAAAATAGCCACAAGCTCATTCCTGCGTTGCTAGCAGTAGTGCAAAAATACAAAGAAGGAGAAATAGATTATGATAGAAGTAGGAATATATGGTGCTTCAGGTTACATGGGTGGAGAAGCTTTGCGGATATTAAACGAGTACCCAGAGGACGGGTTTGAGAAGATATGACTTACATCCGTATTAAAACCGCATCACTTTAAATTTATTAACTGAATAACTAATCTAACTATATCCTCTAGGCGAGGCCTTCTATCATTTGAGTAAGGGCTGCTCCTGCTGGGACCATAGGATAGACGTTTTCCTCACGAGAAACCTTAAAGTCCAGAACGACCGGGCCAGGGGTAGCCAGAGCCTTTTTTAAAGCTGGTTCTACTTCTCTAGTTTTATCTACTCGGATTCCCTTTGCTCCATAAGCTTCTGCTATCTTCACAAAATCGGGAGAGCCTTCAATGTCTACCTGTGAGTAACGACCCCGATAAAATAACTGCTGCCATTGCCTAACCATTCCCAGATAACCGTTGTTAAGAATAGCTATCTTAACGGGGACCTTATAATTAACTGCTGTAGTCAGCTCTTGTATATTCATCTGGAAACTACCATCCCCAGCGATATCAAAGACTATTTTATCAGGACAGCCAACTTGTGCTCCAATAGCGGCAGGAAAGCCGTAGCCCATCGTTCCCAGCCCTCCGGAGGAAATAAAACTTCTAGGATTGGTATACTGATAGAATTGAGCAGCCCACATCTGATTTTGCCCCACCTCAGTAGTAATAATTGCCTCTCCTTTAGTCACTTCATATATTTTCTCTACTACATACTGAGGTTTCAGGTCTTCGCCCATTTCGTATTTCAGAGGATATTTTTCTTTCCATTCTTTGATTTTGGCATGCCACTTTTCTCTTTTTTCACCTTTTTTGAGGAGAGGAATAAGTTGGGAGAGAATATCCTTAGCGTCACCCACTATAGGAATGTCTACCCTTACATTCTTGCTAATAGCAGTAGGGTCGATGTCTATGTGGATTATTTTGGCATAAGGAGCAAACTCGGAAATTTTACCTGTTATTCGGTCGTCAAATCTTGCTCCCACAGCAATAATTAAATCTGTTTCACTAATTGCATAATTGGCATAACGAGTCCCATGCATTCCCAGCATCCCCAGGGAAAGCTGATTATCTTCAGGAAAAGCTCCTAATCCCATAAGAGTGGTAGTTACCGGAATCTGAGTATGGCAAGCAAATTGAATTAATTCAGCCGATGCTTCAGAGCTAATTACTCCTCCCCCAGCATAAATGACGGGTTTCTCAGATTTATCTATTGCCAGAGCAACCCTTTTAATCTGTTTAGGATTTCCCTTATGAGTGGGATTATAACTTCTAATTTTAGCCTCTTGAGGATAAGGAATTTTAGTTTCTCCCATAAGAATATCTTTAGGAAGGTCTACTAAAACGGGACCTTTTCTACCTGTACCGGCAACATGAAAAGCTTCTTTCAAGATAGAAGGCAGCTCGTTCACTTCCTTCACTAAATAGTTGTGTTTGGTGATGGAATAAGTTATCCCCGTTATATTAGCCTCCTGGAAAGCATCATTGCCAATCATGGAAGTAGGAACTTGGCCAGTAAAAGCGACTATCGGAATGGAGTCCATATAAGCAGTAGCAATTCCTGTAACCAGGTTTGTCGCTCCCGGCCCTGAGGTAGCCATGCATACCCCTACTTTCCCTGTGGCTCTGGCATATCCATCTGCTGCATGAGCCGCTCCTTGTTCATGGCGAGTTAAAATATGTTTAATCTCTTTTGTCTCGTAAAGAACATCATAGAGAGGAATCATTGCTCCCCCTGGAAATCCAAATACAGTTCTTGCTCCTTCTTTTAACAAAGCCTCTACTACTACCTGAGCTCCACTTCTCTTCACTCTTTTCCTCCACAGCAATACTTATATTTTTTCCCACTTCCACAGGGACAGGGTTCGTTGCGTCCGATTTTTAGCTTCTTTCTTTGATAAGGAACATGCCTTGCTTGAACTTGATTGAGATTGCCGGCTTCCTTTCTCTCCCCAGCTCCTACTAGAGCCGGCTGAGGAACTTGAGGACTTCCTACTAAAACCCTTTCTAAAGAAGGCTCCCTTACAATCTCCACCTTAAATATAAACTCAGAAACTCCTTCTTTGATTCGAGCGGTTAAACCCTCAAACATTTCATAAGCTTCTCTTTTGTATTCAACAAGAGGATCTCTTTGCCCATATCCTCTTAATCCAATTCCTTCTTTTAAGCTATCCATAGCATAAAGGTGATCTTTCCAACGTGAATCTAAAGTATGCAAAAGAATTGCTCGCTCCAGTTCCCTCATCAACGACTCTTTCACTTCTTCCTCTTTCTTTTGGTAAAACTCCTTTACTTTATCCTCAACTATCTTTTTTAACTGTTCTCTGTCATATATTTCCTTTAAAGAATCGGAAGACAGAAAGACAGGAAAAACTTGCTTTATTTTTTTAGCTAAACCAACTATATCCCATTCCTCGGGTCTAATCTTTTCAGGTGTATAAAGAGAAACTACCTCATCAACCACATCACTTATCATCCCTAAAATATCTTCTTTTAAATCTTTCTGCTCTAAAATTTTGTTTCTCTCCTGATAAATTACCTTTCTTTGCTGATTCATCACATCATCGTATTCTAAGAGCTGTTTTCTTATATCAAAATTCCTTCTCTCAACTTTTTGTTGAGCCCTCTCTATAGCTTTGGTAATCCAGGGATGCTCAATTGGCTGATCCTGGGGTATCTTTAATCTTTCCATAATTGAGGCGATTCTCTCTGAACCAAATATTCTCATTAATTCATCTTCCAGGCTAACATAAAATTGACCCGCTCCGGAAGCTCCCTGAC
>JAUVZS010000252.1:0-2909 GCA_030602435.1 Clostridia bacterium | reverse complement strand
GGTTGACAAAGAGTTTTTTTGATGTATAATGAAATCGGTATCAAAAAGTTTCCATCTCGTAACCGACGGAAAATCCGATTGACACAAGAAATAAGAAAATGAAAAAGAAATTGAGACTGGAAGATGTAGCAAGAAAAGCAGGGATTTCCAAGTCTAGTGTTGCACGGGCGCTAGGTAATTACGGCTCTGTTAGTGAAGAAGTTCGCAAGAGAGTACTTAATACTGCAAAGAAGATAGGCTATGAGCCTAACCAAATTGCTAGAAGCCTGAAGACTAGGCGCACGAATACTATTGGAGTTATAATCTCTGATATAACTACTTATTTCTTTACCTCTGTAGTGCGAGGAATTGCAGATGTGGCCAGTCAGAGTGGATATGACCTGGTGCTTTGTAATACGGATGAAGACCCCGAAAAAGAAGACAAATTTTTAAGGGTATTGGCTAGCAGAAATGTAGATGGATTGATAATTTCCGCATCAGGAAAGAATACCTATTTGAAAAAATTAATCAGGGCAGGTTTACCTGTAGTACTCCTGGATCGCAGGGTAGAAGATTTAGAGACGACCCAACTTGCAGTGGATAACGAAAGTGGTGCATATGAAGCAGTTACTCACCTGATCAGGTTAGGACACAGACGAATAGGCATAATAAACGGTCTGGCTAATGTCCAGACTACTGAGGAAAGATTTAATGGATACAAAAAAGCACTGCAAGATAATCACATCCGGTTAGATCCTCAACTGATAAAGTACGGTGATTTTAAAATGGCAAAGGCTAAAGAGGTAACCAAAGGACTTCTAGACATCAAAAATCCTCCTTCCGCTTTATTTATAAGTAATGAAGCAATGATTACAGGGGCCCTTTTAGCTTTGAGAGAGAGGAACATTAAAATTCCTAAACAGATAGCCATGGTAGGATTTGATGATCCAGTCTGGGGACCGTTGCTTGATCCCCCTCTCACTACTGTGAGCCAACCTGCTTACCCCATGGGTACAATGGCGTGCCAAACCCTATTACAGAAAATAAATAAGCAAGGAAGAGAAAGAACGGTATTTGAAGAGCTGGTTCTAAAACCAAAATTGATTGTGAGGGGTTCCTGTGGAAACAAAATTGACCTTCCAAAAAACTGAAGGATTGAAGGAAAAATTGATAGACTTAACTTGCTTTGTTATCAGTGCGATAAGCAGCCAGGGAGATTAAAAGAAGGGTTTCACAGAAGAGAAGCTGAGAAAAATTTCACCTCCATATCCGTGAAAGGAGAAAAATTAATGATGAAACAAAACGATGAAATTAAAGAGCGACAAGAGCGACGTATGGCCTGGTGGCGTGAGGCAAAGTTTGGCATGTTCGTTCACTGGGGTCTCTATGCCATACCAGCTGGAATGTGGAAGGGCAAGAAAGTATCAGGGATAGGCGAATGGATTATGTACCGTGCCAGAATTCCTATCAAGGAATACGAACTCTTTGCCAAGCAGTTCAATCCTGTTAAGTTCAACTCTAGAGAATGGGTTAGGGCTGCCAAGAATGCCGGTATGAAGTGGATTGTCGTAACGGCCAAACATCATGATGGATTTTGTATGTTTGACACCAAATTGACCGACTACAACATCGTCAAGGCGACTCCATTTAAACATGACCCTCTCAAAGATTTGGCCAGGGCATGCGAGGAAGAAGGTATTAAATTGGGCTTTTATTACTCTCAGACATTGGACTGGCATCATCCAGATGGAATCGGGAACGATTGGGATTTTGACCCGGAAAAGAAAAACTTCTCCAGCTATCTGGAGGGCTACGTAAAACCTCAACTTCAGGAGCTGCTTACCAACTACGGTCCTGTGGCTGTCCTTTGGTTTGATATCATGACTCCGACTCCAGAGCAGGCTAGAGAAATAAAAGAGTGGATTCGTAACTTACAACCAGACACCATTATCAGTGGTCGTATAGCTCCACCGATGGAAAAAGGTATCGGTGACTACAGAGAAAGGGGAGATAATGAAATTCCTCCGGGGAAAATTGAGGGTGATTGGGAAACTCCTGCCACCATAAACGATACCTGGGGGTTCAAAAGCTATGACCATAACTGGAAATCAACCGGTGTTCTGATTCACAAGCTAGTGGAGATTGTGAGCAAGGGAGGCAACTACCTGCTTAACGTGGGCCCTACAGTTGAAGGTCTCATTCCCCAACCTAGCGTGGATCGATTAACTGCGGTAGGTAGGTGGCTGAAGGTCAACGGTGAGAGCATCTACGGTGCAAAGGCAGGTCCCTTTGACGAGACCGAATGGGGCAGGTGCACTGCAAAACTTGGAAAGCTTTACCTGCATGTTCTTGCCTGGCCCGATGATGGCCAGCTTCAGGTGCCAGGTTTTGGAAACAAAATTAAAGAAGTATATCTTCTGGCTGATCCAAAGAAGGGGGCTCTGGAAGTTAAAAGCAAGGGTGAGAATGCGCTCATCAAGCTCCCATCTCAGGCTTCGGATCCGGTTGATACAGTTATTGTTGTGGAGATAGAGAAATAAGCTTGATGAACATGATTAGTGTTATCGCACTTGAAATGGGAGAAAAATTAAAAGAATACTAAATATGAACCGTTATTTCTAGAAAAGGGGCTAAAATAGGGCCGGAGGGGAGGCGAAAAATAAGAAAATAAATAGACCCATTAGCCGGGAAATAAAGGAAGGTTTTCCAATAAGAGAAGTGTGGAAAGATTAATTTCTCTTGGGAGAGCTTTCTCCAGAAAAATAAACCATGTTTGAGGAGATAAAAATGATACGAAAGTTAGTAGTAGTGCTGCTAACAGGAGTTATGTGCCTAATAGGAGTAACTTCAGTGTTAGCAATGACGTATAGTGAGGCTCCCATGCTCAGGACAATGGTGGCTGCGGGGGAACTTCCGCCGGTAGAGGAAAG
>JAUVZS010000088.1:0-5934 GCA_030602435.1 Clostridia bacterium | reverse complement strand
AGGAAGAATCACAGATATAGTAAGCAGAGGAGGAGCTTTCCTTACTACCTGGATGGTAGCTAATGATAAGGAAAACCCTCTCTATGAACAGTACGACCGGCTCCTTGAGATTGCCAAGCGATATGACCTTACTTTAAGTTTGGGGGACAGCCTTCGCCCCGGATGTCTGGCTGATTCTACCGATAGAGCTCAAATTCAGGAACTAATTCTTTTGGGGGAACTGGCAAAAAGGGCCCAGGAACAAGATGTACAGGTAATGATAGAAGGTCCCGGCCATCTTCCCTTTTCTGAAATAAAGACAAACATTCTTCTGGAAAAGAAATTATGTCATAATGCTCCTTTTTATGTCCTCGGTCCAGTGGTTACAGATATCGCCCCTGGGTATGACCATCTTACCTCAGCTATGGGAGGTGCCTACGCTGCCAGCAGTGGAGCTGATTTTCTCTGTTATGTAACAGCGGGAGAACACTTGAGACTTCCTACTCTTCAGGATGTTAGAGATGGAGTGATAGTTACCAGAATTGCTGCTCATGTAGGAGATATTACTAAGGGAGTAAAAGGAGCTATGGAATGGGATAGAAAAATGGCTGAGTTTAGAAAGGAAAGAGATTGGAAGAAACAGATTAAATTGGCCATCGATCCAGAACTAGCCAGCAAGATGCGGGAAGAAAGCAAGCCTCACTCCTCTGATGTCTGTACTATGTGCGGAGAGTACTGTGCCTTAAAGATAGTAGAGAAAGCTCTAGGGTTAAAGCGTTAACCCTTTACTACCTCAAGAGCTTTTTCGATTTATCACTCACCAATTAACTACTCACTATGAACTATATATTCGTTCTGCGTCTTAAAGTCTTCTTTATAATATACTATATACTGCCTACCATATATGATTTTATGGTTTACCGTTCATTAAATACCAAATACATAAAAAAGCCGAGGAAAGGCTTGACATTTCTGATTTTTTTGATAGTATATTGGTAATATTAAAGGGAAAGAATTAGTTTTTGATTCCGAAGGAATAGGTTTAAATGGGGGTAAAAGTCCGCATCTTAAATGAGGAATATAACTTAAGAGCAGATGAAGACGAGGGGTATCTTGAGGGAATTGCTGCTTATGTTGACAATAAAGCTAAAGGAATAGCTTCTTCCCTTCCTCACAAAGAAAGGGAAGAAATAAGTATTCTTACCTGTTTAAATATCGCCGATGAGCTTTGCAAGCTGAAAGAAAAAAACAGAAAAGCCAAGGAAAGAATCCAACGGTTAATCGAGAAAATCGAGAAAAACTCTAAATGAGTTGGCTAGATATAGTTTGGTTAATCATAATTTTCCTGTTCGTCATACGGGGAGTAGTGAGAGGCCTTTTCAGAGAAGCCTTCGGGCTAGGGGGTATCTTTATAGGTCTGATTGTTGCTATTAATCGTTATGAAGTAATGGGAAACATTCTCGCCAGCGAGTTTACCAGTATTTCTCCTCGAACAGCAAAGCTAGTAAGTTTTGCTGTTATTTTTATAGGGGTAGCTCTACTTGGTGGACTGCTGGGGATAATTTTTCATAAAGCATGTAAGTATTCTCTTGCTAAGGGCGTAGATCAGGGAGGAGGACTTTTCTTAGGACTGATTGAGGGATCCTTGATTTGTAGTATAGTTTTAATTCTTTTAACTATATCTCCTTTTTCTGAGAACGTAAATAAATGGGTGAGGGGTTCCACCTTAAGTCCTTACTTGATGAAGGTGGGCCCCTTTGTTTATGATGGCATAACCTCTCTTGTGCCAGGCGAGGCAAAGAAATTTATGGAGAGGTTGGATGAATTCAGGCTAAACCCCTCACCCCTTCCCTCTCCCCAGAGGGGAGAGGATTAAGGTGAGGGGATACAAAACGAAGCAATCAAAAGAAAAAGCGAGTCGGTTCTTTGATCGAATAGCTCAAGAGGAATTTGAGGAGCGATATCTTTCTCCTTATGCCAGCCAAAGTAGACAAAGCAGAGGAAGGAAAAGAGAAGAAAAAAGCTGCCTCTTAAGGACAGAGTTTCAACGAGACAGAGACAGGATTATCCACTCCAAAGCTTTTCGTCGTCTTAAGCATAAGACGCAGGTATTCATTGCTCCCTTTGGTGATCATTATCGTACTCGGCTTACCCATACTCTGGAGGTAAGTCAGATTGCCCGTACAATTTCTCGTGTTCTTTGCTTAAATGAAGATTTGACGGAGGCTATTTCTTTAGGACATGATTTAGGGCACACTCCCTTTGGACATATAGGTGAAGATGCTTTAAATGACGTTCATCCTGAGGGTTTTCGGCATAATGAGCAAAGTCTTAGAGTAGTGGATAGACTAGAAGGTGAGGAGGGATTGAATCTAACCTGGGAGGTGAGAGATGGTATTCTAAATCATTCCCAGGATAAAGAGAAGGTGATGGATCCAAAAAGTAAGACTCATCCTCATACTCTAGAGGGAGAAGTGGTGAAGTTAGCCGACTCTTTAGCTTATGTCAATCACGATATTGACGATGCTCTGCGAGGGGGTCTTATAAAAGAGACTGATCTGCCGAAGGAACCCTTGGAGACGTTAGGAAGAACTCATAGAAAGAGAATAGATACCTTAGTTCAAGATATAGTTAAAGAAAGCGAGGGAAAACCTTGCCTGAGGATGAGTAAGATAATTCTAGAAACATTTAATGAGCTAAGAGATTTTATGTATAAGGAAGTTTATTCATCCTCTGTCCTATCCGATGAGGTAAAAAAAGCTTACCGGATAGTAATCGATCTTTATAGTCTTTATGTGGATAAAGTTCATCTTTTTCCAGCTTCTCTAAGAAAGAATATAGATAAAGAAGGGATAAAAAGGGTAGCGGTAGATTATATTGCTGGAATGACGGATCGATTTGCCCTCAACATTTATAAAGATCATTTTGTTCCTAGAGAATGGGGATAAATGAGGAATATCGGATAAATGGCAGCTTTTATTTCTGAGGAATTAATTGAGAAGGTCGGCGAACGACTTGATATTGTAGAGATAATTTCACAACATATACCTTTGAGAAAAGCGGGGAAAAACTATAAGGCTTTGTGTCCTTTCCATGAGGAGAAGACCCCCTCTTTTATGGTTTCTTCAGAAAAACAGCTCTTTCATTGCTTTGGCTGCGGAATAGGAGGCAACGCCTTTAACTTTCTTATGAAATGGGAAAAGATATCTTTTCCCGAAGCAGTGAAGATGCTGGGAGGAAAAGTAGGAATATCTATTTCTACTTCGGACAAAGATAAAAAGGGGGGTATGATCAAGGAAGAGCTTTATCAAACCAATGAAATAGTAGCTGAAATCTTTCGCCAGGAGTTAAGGAAGAGAAAATCGGTCCAGGATTACTTAAAAAAAAGGGGATTTACACGGGAAATAATAGAGAAATTTGGGCTGGGCTGGGCTCCTTCTTCCAATGATTTTCTGAAACTGGTTCAAGCCAAAGAAATCTCACTAAAAGATTTGAGAAAGTTGAAGCTGGTGGCTCCTTCTCAAAGAGGGGAGGAGTGGTATAGCTGGTTTCAGCGGCGAGTTATCTTCCCTATTTTTAACCCTGAAGGAAGAATATGCGGCTTCGGGGGACGGGTGCTGGATAAGAGCCTCCCCAAATATCTTAATTCTCCAGAGTCCCTTATATTTGATAAAGGTAGGGTTCTTTATGGTTTAAATTTCAGTAAAGAAGCCATAAGAAAAGAAGAAGAGATGATTCTGGTGGAGGGATATACCGATGTTATAGCTCTTTATGAGGCGGGAATAAAGAATGTAGTCGCCTCTATGGGTACTTCTCTTACCTTCTCTCAGGCCCGACTTATTAAACGCTATGCTGACCGGGTTTTTATCGCTTATGATCAAGACAAAGCAGGGGTTGCCGCTACCCTGCGAGGCATCGATCTTCTCCTGGAAGCTGGGGTAAGAATAGAAATCATCAGTATGCCTGAAGGGGTGGATCCGGCAGATATAGTCAAAAAAGAAGGGGCAGCTTCCTTTGTAGCAAGAAAAGAGAAAGCTACACCCTACTTCGATTATAGATTAAATCTGGCTATCAACGCTAACCCTTCTTTAGAATATGAGGACAAAATAGAGGTAGTCAATGCTCTCTTTCCTACTCTGAAGAAGGTCAAAGATTCAATAAGACTTGGAGAGCTGATAAGAAAACTTTCCCAGCGATTAGATTTAGATGAGGAAATGCTCCGCATAGAGTTTGGCAAGTTTAGAGATAAAAAAAGAGGGTTTTTTTCTCGTCCCGAATTTCTCAAAGTGAAAGATGCACAGCAAAAGGCAGAAAAAATACTGCTGCAGCTAATGTTAAGTGAAGAAGCAATAATAAAGATAGTAGAAGAAAACGGAAATATAGACGATTTTACCAATTCCTCTTATAAGAGAATCGCTGAAGAGACAGTTGCCTTATCAAAGGAGGGAAAGGTATCTTCTCTTGAATTGATAAATAGATTAAAAGAAGAGAATCTTTCTTCTCTTATTTCATCCTTCTCTTTATCTAATTCTCCTTTTCAAGAGGAGGATAAAGAGCGGATAGCCTTCGATCTCATTAAATCTCTAAAGAAAAATAAGGCACGGAGAAGAATTGAGAAGTTAAGAAAAAGCATAAAGGAAAGTGAAGAAAAAGGAGAAGAAGAGAAACTCGAAAAATGGCTCAATGAGCTAGTACGATTAAAAAAACAATTATATTGAGGTGAGTGTTTATGAAGAAGGAAATTAAGGATTCTGTGGTGAAGAACGAAAAGGAGAGTAAATTTCCTATGGAAAAGACAAAAGAGATATTTTCTGATGAGATTTCCAGCCCAGAGGAGATTGAAGATATAGCTGACCTATTTGAAGATGAGGAAGCTGAGGTAGGTAGTGAGGAAGTAGAAAAAATTGAAGAGCCTTCTGAGTTAGGGATAGAGGCGAATGATGGAATAGGAGGGTATCTCCAAGAGATAGGGAAAACTTCTTTACTTTCTGCTGAGGAAGAAAAGAGATACGGAAGGAAGATAAGGGAAAGTAAGAAAATCTTGCGGGGGAAGGTTTTGGAATTTGTCAATCTACTGGAAAAAAATCCTTACCTGCACTCTCTTGCCGAGAGAGAGGAAGTAAATAGGGAGGACTTGTGGATGGCAAGAAAGAAGTCCAAGAGAGTAAAGAAGATAACTAATTTCATAGTAAAGCTAAGTGAAGAAGAGAAGGATAATTTAAACCCAGAAGACAAAGAGAAATTTCTCAAATTACAAAAGGAGATTACTGAGGCTAATTTCTATTATGAGAGATATAGAGATAGAATGATCAGAGCTAACTTAAGGTTAGTGGTTAGTTTTGCTAAAAAATATACAGGAAGAGGGGTGCCCTTTTTGGATCTTATTCAGGAAGGAAATATCGGCCTTTCCCGGGCCGTAGATAAGTTTGACTATCAACGGGGAAATCGCTTCAGTACCTATGCCAGCTGGTGGATAAGACAGTCTTTATCCCGGGCCATCTCTGATCAGTCCCGTACTATTCGAGTCCCTATCCATATAACTGAACTTATGAAAAAAGTTAAGAAAGCCTCTCAAGAGCTAGAGCAAGAGTTGGGTAAGATTCCCGCGACTAAAGATATTGCTAAAAGATGTTCTCTTCCTTTGGAGAAGATAGAGAAAGTTCAGAGGGTGATTACCAAATCCACCTCCATGGATATGCCCATCGGAGAAGATGAGGATTCACACTTAATAGAAGTCATAGAGAATGAGAAGGCTAAGAGTCCATTTGAGGAGGTTAACCTTCGATACCTCAAGAAGGAGATAGATAAATTAATAGAAGAAGTTGAGGATAGTAGAGAGAGGGAGATTCTGAAGCTTCGTTTTGGAACAGAAAATGGATGGGATTGTACCTTGCAAGAGATAGGGGAGAAATACGGAGTAACCAGGGAGAGGATAAGACAAATCGAAGCAAAGGT
>JAUVZS010000145.1:0-4391 GCA_030602435.1 Clostridia bacterium | reverse complement strand
AGGACATAGAGGAAATAATAAAACAGTATTTAGGCATTAAGCACTTTATCTGGTTGACAGGTATGAGCGCAGATGACCCTGAATTGGGCGGTGAGGATACCGATTGCCATATAGATGGGAGCGCCAGGTTTGTTAACGAATCTACTGTCCTTTATAGCTGGTCAGATGATGAGACAAGCTCTGTGTTTCGCCGTATATTAAAGGTGCACTACGATGAACTGAGAAGCGCGACTACCGAATTAGGCAAACCCTTGACTTTAGTTCCTCTACCTAATACAAAATGTCCTGTGTACTCCACCTCACATATTGGAGCAGGAGGAAGCCTTACAAAATCAACCGAAGCTATCGAACTTGGCAGAGGTACTTATTGTAACTATCTTGTGGCAAATGGCGTTGTGTTAGTACCTATCTACGGTGATGCTAATGATGATCGTGCTAAGAGGATTATAGGTGAGCAATTTCCTGGTAGAGAAATTATTGGAATTGACGCCAGAACAATCTATGAAAATGGAGGCATGATTCATTGTGTAACACAGCAGCAGCCAGTTAGCAAGATAGAAGAGTAAGAAAGACCTTATTTTATGAATTTCCTGAAATGAGCAAAAAAGAATAAAAACTACTAAGAAGATATGGGAATGAAGAAAGATTTTATTGACATCCAGGATTTTTCTGCTGAGGAATTAAAAATCCTTATAGAGTTAACTGGTATTGTGAAAAAGGCCAGCAAGGAAAGAGCACTTCCGGATTTACTGCATAAACGCTCAGTAGCGATGATTTTTGAGGAGGCTTCTACCAGGACAAGGACATCATTCGAAGTTGCCATGACTTTATTAGGAGGGCATGGACTATACATGAGGCCAGGAGATATACATCTGGGTAAAAGAGAAACTGTTGGGGACACAAGCAGGGTTATAAGCCGTATGTGTGATGGAATAGTAATTAGAGCCCTCCACTACAAAGATATTTTCGATATGGCTAAATACTCCTCTGTTCCTGTAATCAATGCTATGGCAGATGATAAGAATCACCCCGCACAAGTTCTTTGTGATGCTTTCACCATGTTTGAGAAAATAGGGCGGATTAGAGGAATCAATCTAGCCTTCGTAGGCGATAGTAGCGAAGAATTTGGCCTCATAGGCCGCGACTTGATGCTTATCTCATCAAAACTAGGCATCAACTTTTACTTAGCCTCACCTAAACAGCATCAAGTAGAAGAGGAGTTCCTAAAACGAGTATACAAAAATGCAGCATTAAGTGGCTCTAAGATAGTCATCACCGAGGAACCTAAAGAAGCGGTGGCACAAGCCGATTTCGTTTATACCGACGTGTGGACCTGGTATGGATTCGAAGATAAAGCAGAGGAAAGGCTGAAGGCATTCATGCCTAAATACCAAGTAAATTCTGAATTCATGAAGAAGGCGCCTCCTCACTGTAAATACATGCACTGCCTTCCAGCGATGAGGGGGGAGGAAGTAACTGATGAAGTAATAGATAGCAACCAATCCATTGTATTTGACGAAGCAGAGAACCGATTGTATACAGAAGAAGCCTTATTAATTACCTTCGTTGGAAGGGCACTAAGGCCACGGAAAGCAGACAAAGAAAGTAATTATTATAAAGAAATAAGTAGGATAACTCAGAAATTTTTTTAAGATGATAGATTTTCCTTGAATAAGGAATCGATATTGCAATCTTTGTGGAGGGATTATGAAAAAAAAAGATGTGGTGTTAGAGAATGTTACCAAAAAGTTTGGAGATATCGTCGCCGTCAACGATATATCTTTTTCGGTAAAAAAGGGTGAATTTTTCTCTCTTCTTGGACCCTCCGGGTGTGGGAAAACCACAACACTTAGGATGCTCGCAGGCCTCGAAAAACCAACTAAAGGTAAAATTTATATTGGAGAGGAAGATGTAAGTGAGGTGGCCCCCTTTGAAAGACCTTGCAATCTCTTCTTTCAAAACGTAGCACTCTTTCCTCATATGAATGTTTCTGAAAACATTGCTTTTGGTCTAGAAATGAAGAAACTGCCTAAATCCGAGATTAAGAAAAGAGTTAAGGAATTATTGGATGTAGTTGGGCTCCCTGGTTTTGAGAAGAGAAGAACTAAAGAGCTAAGCGGTGGACAAGCACAGAGGATTGGAGTAGCCAGAGCTTTAGCCAGAAAACCCAGGGTACTGCTTTTGGATGAGCCTCTCGGCCCACTGGATCTGAAGCTCAGGGAAGAAATGATGATTGAGCTGAAAAGAATTCAAAAAGTAGTGGGTACAACCTTCATTTACGTTACCCACGATCAGGGAGAGGCCATTACAATGTCCGATGAGATAGCTGTGATGAAAGAAGGAAGGATAATACAGATTGGATCAACTGAGGGACTTTACAATAAGCCAAGGACTGCATTCGTGGCCGAATTTATTGGACGGAGCAACTTGATCCGAGGAAGATACCGTGAAGGCAAGGTTAACCTTAATAACCTTAACAAGAGCATAATAATCGGCCCTCACAAGGTAGCCGATAACGATTATGTTGCAGTTTGCATTAAACCGGAAAGGATCTCAATCGGAGAAGATATAGCCAATTTGGATAACGTCTTCGAGGCAGTGATAGAAGAAGTTTATTTTCAAGGTGCCCAGGTTAATTATAAGGTTTTGATGGAAGGTAATTATAAGATTTCGATTTTCGAGCATTATAGGGGAAAGATTTTCGAACAGGGAAAGAAGCTTAAAATTGGCTGGGGAAAGGAAGACGTCCATCTTAGCGAAGCATAGAAAATGTCAATATTTAACAAAATACTAAAGTTCATCAGAAAAAGAGAAAGATTAAGCATTGGTATGCAGCTTTCCCCGGCGATGTTTTGGATCGTGTTCTTTCTCCTGATACCCCTAGGCATACTTGTCATCTATAGCTTCTGGGAGATGGTTGGAACTCGTCTGATTCCCGTATGGGATCTCCGTAATTATGTAGATGTCTTTACAAGGGTTGGGGGTATGTACATCAGGTTGCTCGTTAAATCGCTTGCAATGTCTGCCCTAGTAACTGTGGGGTCGATAGCTCTAGCGTATCCCGTTGCTTATTTTGTTTCCTTGCGCATAGAAAAATACAAGTATACTTGGCTCATTTTGCTGATGGGGCCGTATCTCGTTTGCTGGGTTATCTTAGTGTTTGGGTGGAAGATGGTTATTGGGTACAGTGGTTTACTGAATTACCTGGCCCAGCTTCTTGGATTGATTTCTGAGCCGATGAGCTGGATGTGGAATAATTGGTGGGCGGTTGTATTTATCCTTATTATGGGTTGGGCACCATGGCTTGTTCTCCCTATGTTTGTCTCCTTAGAGAAAATAGATAAAAGCCTCTTGGAGGCGGCAGCGGATCTGGGGGCAAAACCAATGAAAAGGTTTTTGAGGATAACTTTGCCGCTGAGTTCTCCAGGACTTCTCGTGGCAACTTTCTTCGTATTGATTCCCACTTTCGGTGAATTCGTAACGCCTGCTCTCGCAGGAGGTTCAAGAGGCGTAATGTACGGCAATGCAATTGATGCCTCCTTTACAAGTATGATGGCTTGGCCTTTTGGGTCAGCATTGTCGATTTTTTTGATGATTATATCATTGATTGTTGCCACAATACTGATACGCATAGTAGGTCTGGAAAAACTCATGGAGAGCTTGTGAAATGCTTCGCTATATATTTCGCGATATAGGAGAAAAGGGGTTCAAATTTTACTTCTTCTTATTTATTGCGGTTATCTACCTCCCCCTCGTGCTCTTGGTAGTCTTCTCCTTTAACGATTCCATTTTAATGGGTTTTCCCTGGAGAGGATTCACTTTAAGGTGGTGGGAGCGATTCCTTCACAATCCAACTGCTCTAGGCGTCGTCAAAAATTCCTTCATAGTTGCCTCTGTCGCAGCTGTGGTATCCACTGCGTTGGGATTGCTCGCTGCCTTCGTTTTAGTGCGTCATATCTTCCGTGGTAAGAACCTTATCACTTATTCAATAATATTGCCCATGCTCTTCCCTGGTATAGTAGTGGGAATCAGTATTCTAATTTTCCTCCGAAGTGTATTAAATATAAAGCTTTCTTTGTTCACCATTATGATTGGTCATATTCTTTTTAGCCTGCCTTATGTTACTTTGATTCTTATGGCGAGGCTGATCGGTTTCGATAGGTCTTTAGAGGAAGCAGCCTATGATTTAGGGGCAGATGAGTTCACCACTTTTAGGAGAATAACCCTTCCACTCATTATGCCCGGGATTTTCGTGGCACTGTTTATAGCATTTACTATTTCCCTGGAAGATGTCGTTATTGCACACTTTTTAGCGGGAGCCCAAGCGACCATCCCGGTTTATGTATATGGCCAGCTCAGGCGCTGGTCAGGGCTACCTATGGTGATGGCTA
>JAUVZS010000280.1:0-2574 GCA_030602435.1 Clostridia bacterium | reverse complement strand
CGAGAGGGCCATTGAAGAAAGGAAGGCAGCTTACGAAACCATAGAGAAGAGCTTCCTTATGGATCTCAAAAAATTCGACCTGGAAGAGACACTCGAAGTGATTGAAAGGAGTAAAGAAAGGAGTGCTAAGGAAATAGAGATCGACAGATTTACTCGCTCGTTTTTCAACCTTTTTGGTGGGAAGATTGAACCCACAAGAAAGAAACTTGTCTATAGGCTTATCCCTCCTAAAGAAATCCTGCAAGAAGGCTTAAAAGATAGATATGATGCTATAACCTTTTCCAAAGAAGTTGCCAAAAATCTGGGAGAAGATGTTGAATTTATGGCCTTTGGGCATCCGTTATTAGATGCAATTATTGATTACTGCCGGGATAAAAACTACCGGTTTGGTGGTAGGGCAGCAACTAAATATACCGATAGGTTTAAAAAGACCGGAATACTTTTTAACTTTCTCCTTTGTTTTGATGATGCTACTGGAAAGACCATAAATGAGGATATTTTGCCAGTATTCGTAGATATCGATGAAGAGGTAGAACTTCTATCCCCTAGAACTATTGCAGATTTTGACAAAGCGTCTTCTGATGCACATTTCCATGAAATAGAAGAAATTCAGCCCAATATTTCTGTTATATACGAAAAGGCTTATGAAACTGCTCTTCATAAGGCCAAGGAATCATGTTCCTACGTCCAGAAAAGAAAAGATCGAGAAATCAGGATCAAAAGAGAGGATACTCAAAGGTTTTTCAACACCAAAATCAGAGAGGAGGATGAAAGACTCCAAGATTATAAAAAGCGGTTATCTCTTGGAGAAGATATGGCCATTGCCATTAGAGGATCTGAAAAGCGATTAGAGGATTTAAAAACAGGGCTCACAAAGGCTCTTGATCGGCTTGAGGAAGAGGATTTAGTGGTTGAAAGGAACCCTGAACTTATATCATCCGCTATATGTGTGCCGAGGAGTAAGGTATGAAACCCCATCTTAATAAAGGTCTTTTCTCCAATTATTACCTTGAGGAACTCCTGCCGAGGGAGGAGGGATTCAAGATTCCATTATCAGAGTTAAGGAAGGTCTTTGAAGATATTAAGAAGATATGGGATAAGAAATATCTTTCGTCCTTCAATGAACCTCAACTCAGAAAACATTTCCTGGATAAAGTATTTGAAATCTTAGGTTGGACAATCGATGTAGAGCCTCCCACTCCCTCTGGTGAATGGTCCAGACACCCTGATTATGCCTTGTTTCACAATCCAGAAGACTTAAAGCTTTCCCAGGAAGCAACCAAGGAAGAGTATTTCAAAAAGACTCTTTGTTTAGGCGAAGCAAAGCACTGGGGAAGAGCACTCGATAAGAAAGTAAAAGTTGACACTGAAGATCCGCAAAATCCCTCCCTCCAAATAAGTAGATACTTGTGGCTCACCGAGGTCAAATGGGGGATACTTACTGATGGAAGGTACTGGAGACTTTATGAAAGAGAGACTTCAAAGAGGCTAGATATCTTCTATGAGATAGACTTAGAAGATCTTATTGAAAATGGCTCTATAGATGACTTTAAGTACTTCTGTCTCTTTTTCCGACGAGATGCATTCCCTGACTTCTTGGAGAAGGTCTATAAGGAAAGTGTTGACTATGCAGAGGCAGTCGGTAAAGAACTTAAAGAGAATGTCTATCAGGCATTAAAGACATTGGCTCAGGGATTTTTGAAAACACCAGAGAATGACCTAAAAGAAATTCATCTCAAAGAAATTCACGACAACTCCCTGATCCTTCTTTACCGCCTTCTCTTTATCCTCTATGCGGAGCATCGTGGGCTCCTTCCTGTTGGCGAAAACCAGCTTTATACCGAATCCTACAGTCTAGATGTCTTTAAAAAGGAAATAGCAGATAGATTAGATAAGCACGAACCCATCGCGACCTCAACACATGGTTACTGGAATAAACTTAAAGAGTTATTTGAGATCATAAATATTGGGAACCGTGAGCTAGGAGTGACACCATACAATGGTGGCCTCTTTGAACCCGATAAACACGAATTTCTGGAAAGATATAGAGTGGGAGATCTTTATATCGCAAAAGCAGTGGATCTTCTCTCCCGCTCCAGTGACAGAGCTTATATTGACTATGGCAGTCTTGAAATCCGTCATTTAGGTTCTATTTACGAAGGGCTTCTGGAATATAAACTCAAGATTGCCGAAGAGAAGCTTGTTCCCGTAAAAGAAAAAGGTAAGGAAGTCTTTATTCCCCTTGAAGAGGCCAAAAAGGCAAAAAAGAAGATTAAGGAAGAAGAAATTGTCAGAGAAGGGGAGATATATCTTGCCACTGACAAAGGGGAGCGTAAAGCAACCGGTTCCTACTATACCCCTAATTATATCGTCAACTACATCATTGATAACACCCTTGGTCCCCTAGTAGAAAGAATTTATAGGGAATCAAAGTTAGCTCAAGAGATTAGAGATAGCATTCGTCATTTTAATGAGATTTTTGAAGAAATAGTTAAGGAAAGAGGAGAAAAAGAAAAGCAAAATTTACTTAAATTATGGAATCTAACGAGAAACGACCAGGAACGTCGGGATTTC
>JAUVZS010000175.1:0-4016 GCA_030602435.1 Clostridia bacterium | reverse complement strand
ACGTGAGGCTCCTTCTAAGGTAGAAGATAGGTTCCCTTTTATCTCGACAAAAGTGGAATACCCTTGAGGATACATCTCTTCTCGAGAGGGAGCAAAAATTACATCTACACCCTCTTTTTCGCTTAACTTCATATCTTTTGATAAATCACGAGGATATCTCTGGCAATCCTCTCCTTTACCGAATTGGGTAGGATTAACAAATATGCTTATCATCACTTCCTCGCACTGCTGGCGGGCTTTCCTGATCAGGCTCAAGTGACCCTCCTGAAGAGAGCCCATCGTAGGAACAAAACCAATAACCCGAGTACCTTTTATTTCTTTACTGTAATCTCTCATCCGGCTAATTTCTTTTATTAACCTCATGTTATCACTTCCTTCAGAGTCTCCTCAAAATCAGGGAAGGAAGTCCTGATGCACTCTGGATCCAATATTTTAGTCTTTCCCCGAGCACATAAGCTGGCTATGGCTAAAGCCATAGCAATTCGGTGATCTTGCCAGCTATTGCACTCAGCACCTCTTAGCTCTTTCACTCCCTCAATAGCCATACCATCTTTTCTCTCCTTAATTTGAGCACCCATTTTCTCTAGCTCCACACCCATCGCTTTGATGCGATCTGCCTCTTTTACTCTGAGCTCTCTAGCATCCTTAATCAGCGTTTGTCCCCTGGCAAAGCAAGCAACTACAGCCAGCATAGGAATCTCATCTATGAGGCGAGGAATCATCTCTCCCTCAATAAGAGTTCCCTTTAAATCATTCCTTCCTTGTACCTCTATATCACCTATTTCTTCTCCACACTTTTTTCTCAAATTAAGAATCTTAATATCGGCTCCCATCTGCAGAAGAACATCAATAAATCCTCGCCGGGTAGGATTAAGCCCCACATTCAAAACTTTGATCTTTGACCCTTTAAGAATAACTGCTCCCCCAATAAAAAAGGCAGCCGCAGAAATATCACCGGGAACCCATATCTTTCTACCGCTCAATGAAGTTCCGCCTTTAATTCTTACTTTTAAATCATTTACTTCAATATCTGCTCCTAAAAACTTAAGCATCCGCTCTGTATGATCGCGGGAGCGATATTTCTCAGTCACTGAAGTATTCCCTTTAGCGTAAAGTCCGGCTAAAAGTAGACAAGTTTTAACCTGAGCAGAAGGGATGGGTGAGGAATAATCTATTCCCTGAAGCCGAGTGCCTATAATACTTAAAGGAGGAAACCGACCCTTTCCTCGGGCAAAGATTTGTGCTCCCATTCTCTTTAACGGTTCGATCACCCTTCCCATAGGTCTTTTTCTCAAAGAAGAATCTCCCGTAAGAACGCTGTAGAAGTTTTGAGCAGAAAGAAGGCCAGCTAGAAGCCGCATGGTAGTACCTGAATTCTCACAGTCGAGGATATCTCGTGGCTCCTTAAGCCCGGCACCTCCCTTTCCATAAATGACTAAATCATCTCCTTTTTCTTTTGCCTCTACACCCATCATCCTTAAAATATTCAAAGTAGCCAAACAATCCCTTCCTCTCTGTATTCCTTTAATAACGGATGTCCCTTCCGCAATAGAGGCAAGAATGATAGCTCGATGGGAGATAGATTTATCTCCGGGAAGAGAGACCTCACCCTGTAAATACTTTGCTGGAGTTATGGACAAGATGTTGCTCATTATCTTGTATTTCGTTGATTAATTTCCCCCTCACCTTAATCCTCTCTTGTAGTTCATAGTTATGAGTTCATAGTTCATAGACAAAAATAACGAACAACGAACTGCGAACAAACAGAAGATTCTAGTCAATAAACTACGAACTATGAACAAAAAAGGGGAGAGGGGGTTTTTCTTCACGATATACTATATACGATATACGATATACGAATTTACTCCCCTCTGGGATAAGAACCTAATATTTTTAAAAAGAAACATTCCTCCTCAAGCTCAGCCAGAGCCTTTCTCACATTCTCATCATCTTTATGACCAAGAAAATCAAGGAAAAAGACATACTCCCAGGCTCTTCTCCTTGTCGGTCGAGATTCTATCTTGGTAAGATTAATTTTGTATTTACGAAAAGGGGAAAGCATATCATAAAGTGCTCCCACCCTATCCTTAATGGAAAAGAGAATAGAGGTCTTATCCTGCCCACTCCTCTCTGAATATCCCCTTCCAATGACCAAAAATCTAGTGTAGTTATTGGATAAATCCTCGATGTGAGAAGCTATAATTTTCAAGCCATAAAGAGAGGCTGCCGCCTCAGAAGCAATAGCTCCTGCTTCGGCTTCCTTGGCCGCCAGTTGTGCTGCTTTGGCAGTACTTTGTGTCTCAATCAATCTCACTCCAGGTAGATTCTTCTCCAGCCAATTTCTACATTGAGCAAAAGATTGTGAATGAGAATAGACCTTTTTTACCTCTTTTAAACTCCCCTTGCCCAAGAGGTGATGAAAGATTTCTAAAATTATCTCTGCACATATTTTCAGATCCGAGTCAAGAAACATATCTAGAGTATGGCTGACTACTCCTTCCGTAGAATTCTCTACCGGTACAACTCCGAAATCAGCCTGCTTTTTCCCCACAGCAGCGAATATCTCGCTGGTACTCTTTGCCGGAACTAAATCTACTTCTTTGCCAAAGTTCTCAATAGCCGCCAGATGTGTAAAAGTAGCAGGAGGGCCAAAATAAACCACCCTCAGCCTTTTTTCTAAAGACAAAGATGTCCTTAAGATAAGCTGAATAATTTCCGACAAGGCCTCCTTAGACAGAGGACCTTTGTTTTCCTTGATTAGTCTCCCCATAATCCTTCTTTCTCTTCCCGAAGAGTAGTAATCTACTTTGTCTCTTTTTTTGATTTTGGCAATTTCTAGGACTTTACCCGCCCTTTCATTTAATAGTTCAACCAACTTTGAGTCAATATCATCGATCTGACGGCGCAGTGAATTTAAATCCATTTTTACCTCTCTTTTAGAACATTTACAGCTGCTTCTAAGGCTAGAATATACCCCTCTGGGCCGAATCCGGTAATCTGTCCAAGGCAAACTCCAACTATTAAAGATTTCTGCCGAAAGCTCTCTCTTTTATAGATATTTGACAAATGAACCTCTATCACAGGTATCCCAACTGCCAGAATGGCATCTCTTATAGCAATGCTAGTATGAGTGTAAGCGGCGGGATTAATTATTAAAGCATCGGCCCAATTTCTAGCCTCACTAATAAAGGAGACTATTTCTCCTTCACTGTTTGATTGTTTAATCCTCACCTGACAGTTTAACTCTCTTGCTTTTTCTTTGACCATCTCATTAATCTTAGCCAGAGTAATTTTCCCATAAATATCTACTTCTCTAGTTCCTAATAAATTCAGATTTGGCCCATTAATGACTAGGATATGCTTCATTTTTCCCCCTTCCTTTTATTCGCGTATAGCGGGTAGCGTTTAGCGTATAGTAGCGGTCGGATATAGCTTACAGCTTTTTCGAGATTGCTTCAGGACCCTGTCCTTCGCAATGACGGATCACGGGTTACGAGCGACGAGCAACGAGCGACGATTTTCTCCACTACCTCCTCGCTGCTTAAGCTAGAGGTATCGATGTTAAAATCAGCTTTATCATAAAAAGGTTTACGTATTTTAAGGAGCTCTTTGATTCTCTTTTTCTGATCATCCACCTCTAATAAGGGACGATCCCTATTATTTTCTGTTCGCTGCAGGATTACCTCCGGGTTGGCAGAAAGACAAATGATAAAGCCATTTTTCTTTAAAGCGGTCACATTCTCTTCTCTTAATACCACCCCTCCACCACTAGAAATTACATGATTATCAAGGGAGGCAACCTCCTTAATTACTTGAGTTTCCAATTGACGGAAGTATTTTTCCCCTTTCTCTTGAAATATAGCCGAGATTTTAATTCTTTCTTTTTCCTCGATGAGCTCATCAGTATCAAGATAGCTCATTCCCAGTCTCTTAGCCAGTCTCCTGCTCACAATGCTCTTGCCTGTTCCCATAAAACCAGTTAATACAATATTCATCTTCTTCTCACATAATCCATG
>JAUVZS010000264.1:0-2796 GCA_030602435.1 Clostridia bacterium | reverse complement strand
CTGCCGGTAATGGTCACCCTGGATGGATTTATCATTTCTCACGCTATGGAAAGAGTAGAAATATTAGAAGATGAAAAAGTAACCGAATTTATTGGTGAGTATAAGAATCCTCACTCTTTACTTGATGTGAATAATCCCGTTACCTGGGGCCCTCTTGACCTTTATGATTATTATTTTGAGCATAAAAGGCAGCAAATAGAGGCTATAGAAAAAGCAGAAGAAGTTATTCAGAGGGTAGGTAAAGAGTTTAAAGAGATAAGCGGGCGTTCTTACGATTTAATGGAAAATTATAGATTAGAGGGAGCAGAATTGGTTATTGTAGCTGCTGGCTCTACGGCAGGAACAGTAAAAGCTGTGTTAAACCAGTTAAGAGAGGAAGGCGTCAAGGCTGGCCTTCTAAAAATAAGAGCCTTTCGTCCTTTTCCTGTCCGAGAGGTGAGTCAGGCATTAAAAAATGCTAAGGCTGTAGCTATTCTCGACCGTTCTGTCTCTTTTGGAGCTCAGGGGGGACCGATATTCCTGGAAATTAGGTCAGCTCTTTTTGAGGAAGCCAAAAGAGTTCCCGTAGTAAATTATATTTATGGATTAGGGGGCAGAGATATTGGTATAGATGAAATCAAGGCAGTTTACAAGAATCTTGAAAGAATTGCCCAGACTAAGAAGATAGAGAAACTGGTCGGTTATCTGGGATTGAGGGAATAGCGAATCGTGATGCGTCGTGCGTGATGCGTATTGCGCAATACGAGATACGAATATAAGGAGGAGAGAATGCCGTCTCTTAAGGAGTTATCGAAGAAAAAAGAGCTTCTCAGTGGAGGTCAGAGGCTTTGTGCTGGCTGTGGTGCTTCTATTATTGTAAGGCAGATTTTGATGGCTGCCGAGGATCCACTAGTAATAAGCTGTGCTACAGGATGTTTGGAAGTAGCTACTACTATTTACCCTTTTAGTGCCTGGAGGACTCCCTTTATCCATTGTGCTTTTGAAAATTCTGCTTCTACCTTATCAGGAGCAGAAGCAGCTTATCGTTCTCTAAAAAGGCAGGGTAAGATCGATAGAACTATTAAGTTCATTGCCTTTGGTGGAGATGGAGGAACCTATGATATAGGTCTGCAGGCTCTCTCAGGGGTTCTAGAAAGAGGACATAATCTTCTTTATGTCTGCTATGACAACGGAGCGTATATGAACACTGGGATACAGCGCTCCAGTGCTACCCCTCACGGGGCAGCTACCACCACTTCTCCTGTAGGAAAAGCTATACCAGAGGGAAAACAAGAACCGCGCAAGGATTTAACACAAATTGTCGTTGCTCACGACTCTCCTTACGTGGCTCAGGCTAATCCTGCTTATTATAACGATTTAATAAAAAAAGTGCAAAAAGCCTTAAATACAGAAGGTCCCACCTTTATTAATATTCTCTCCCCTTGCCCGCGGGGCTGGAGACATGATCCTTCCCAGTCTATTCAAATAGCCAAACTCGCTACCTTGACCGGATTCTGGCCTTTATACGAAGTAGAAAATGGAAAGTACAGGATTACCTATCGTCCTAAAAAGAGGCGTCCCTTTAGAGAATGGCTAGAATCTCAAGGAAGGTTTAAGCATCTCTTAAGCGAGAAGAATAAAGGGATAGTTGAGAGACTGGAAAGAGAAGTAGAAGAAAAAGAAAAGAAACTATTAGCCCTGGCAGGAGAAACTTCCCCATCCGCATAAATCGATCTGCGCATCTCCTTACTAAAAATTGCCGCCGGATGCTCCATCCCTTGTGGATGGGGAGAATGTCACTTTGCTTCGTAAAGCTCAGATATGTTTGAACGTTATGGAAAATTTTTGAGTTTGAGATCTGGAAATCCAAAAATGGAAGTACTCAATGATATAGTTTTTCAAGTAGATATGGATACACTCCTAGCAAGGTTACATATAGATAAAAAAAGCGAAGATGCAAGAGATATTCAAAATCTGATTGAGAGCGCTGCTTCTATATGTAAGCCAAAGGCTATCTATGAAGTTTCCTATATTCAAGACAAAGGCCACAACACAGTGAATATTGGAGGAGTAATATTTACCAGTCGTGTTCTCCGTGTTAATTTGGACAAAGTAGAAAGAGTTTTTCCATATATTGCTACATGTGGAAGAGAATTAGATGAAATAGTAGCTACCACTGATGATTTTATGAGACAATTCTGGCTGGATACAATTAAAGAGATGGCTTTAGGTGCTAGTATAAAATATCTTGACGATTATTTAAAAAGAAGATATGCCCTGGGACAGGTGTCAAAAATGAATCCGGGGTCAGGCGCCAAGGATTTATGGCCAATAGAAGAGCAAAAACAATTGTTTTCAATTTTTGGCAATGTGAAAGATTTGATTGGAGTTGAGTTGACCGATAGTTTTCTAATGATTCCAAATAAATCTGTCTCTGGAATATATTTCCCTACAGAAATTAGGTTCCAGAGTTGCCAGCTATGTCCAAGGGAAGTATGCCCAGGAAGACAGGCACCCTACGACAAAAATTTATTGGAAACATATTACAGGGATAGAACTTAAAACTTCCGATAACGGTATCATTCCACTTATGTTTTCCCTTAAGCCTATTAAATAATTACGTTAGGCGAGATTACTTGGAATAGGAAATCACATGTCAATAAAGTGGGTAATTTTTGATGTTATGAGAGTAATATTTGAAGTTGGCGATGACACAAATGATTTGCTTGTGCCATATATTCAAAAAAGAAAGGATATGATTTCCCCAGAGAAAATCAATGAAATGTATACCAAAGCAAGCCTGGGAAAGATTTCATC
>JAUVZS010000018.1:0-10739 GCA_030602435.1 Clostridia bacterium | reverse complement strand
TGGTATTTGATGTAATCAGACGTTATCTGGAATACAAAGGATATAAAGTAAACTATGTGACTAATTTTACAGACGTAGATGACAAAATGATTGAACGGGCTGAGCTTCTGGGAGTTTCCATTTTTGATCTGGCAGAAAAATTTATAAAGGAATACTTTGAGCAGATGCAAGTTCTGGGAGTAAAAAAAGCAGATTGCTATCCACGAGCCACTGAACACATAGAGGAGATAATAGATTTAATCAGGCAGCTGGAAAAACATGAGCTTGCCTATTGCAGGGATGGAAATGTCTTCTTTCGCATAAAAAAATTTCCTTCTTACGGAAAGCTTTCTGGCCAGAGGATGAAGGAGATGCTGGCTGGAGCAAGAATAGAAGTGGATGAAAAAAAAGAAGATCCTCTCGACTTCGCCCTCTGGAAGAAAGCAAAAGAGAACGAGCCTTTTTGGGATAGTCCCTGGGGAAAAGGGAGGCCGGGCTGGCACATTGAATGCTCAGCTATGGCTATGAAATACTTGGGAGAAAACCTGGATATTCATGGAGGAGGAAAGGATTTAATTTTTCCTCACCATGAGAATGAAATTGCCCAATCAGAGGGAGCTACAGGAAAGAAATTTGCCAAGTATTGGCTGCATAATGGTCTGGTCACCATGAAAAATGCAAAGATGGCCAAGTCGACTGGCAATGTTTTCACTCTAGGAAAAGCTCTAGAAAAATATGAGGGAGAAGCAATAAGATACTTTCTTCTTTCCGCTCATTACAGAAATCCCCTGGACTATGATGAGAACAGCTTAGAGGAAGCTACTTCTTCCCTAGAAAGAATTTATACTATCTTGCGAAGAATAAAGGAGCTAGAAGAAGAGAAAAAGAAACAAGAAAAAAAACACCGCCAACAGGAAAATCTTCTAAGAGAGAAACTTGAAAGCATCCGCTTTTCAGAAACAGAAATAAAAACCCAAATAAAGACAAAAATAAGTGAGCTTTCTCAGTATCTAGAAGGAATAGAAAATAAATTCATCGAAGCTTTAGATGACGATTTTAATACTCCCGTGGCACTTTCCTTCGTTTTTGAAGCAGTTAAAAAAGCAAATTTATTGCTCAACGAAGAGCATATCGAAGAGTATCTTGACACCTCCTCCTTTGAGGTTCTTTTAAAGACGCGTCAGAAAATCAAGGCTCTGGGAAATATCCTGGGACTTTTCCAAAAAGAAGAAAAGAAAAAATTAGAGGGAAAAGAAGATCAATTAATAGAGATTTTAATAGCTGTAAGAAATAATCTGCGAGAAAAGAAAGATTGGAAACTGGCTGATGAGATAAGAAAAAAGCTGGATAAGTTAGGAATAGAACTGGAGGATAAAAGAAATCGGACAGTATGGAGAAATTAGTATTTAGTCGTTAGCCGTAGCGGTCGGATTCATCCGACTTTTTAGCCAATTAGTTGATTAGAGATTAATTGATTAGTTATGCCACATTGTCTTTTATATTGATTCTCTGTCCGGTACTAATCTCTAATTCACTAATCCACTAGTCATCTTCTTTTTGCGATAAATCAAACCGCTACGATGTTTGATAAACGAGATACAAGCTATGACCAACAAACAACGAACTATGAACAATACCGGCTTTGATTATCCACTTTTTTTTGTCATTCTTATACTTTTAGCTATAGGATTGATGTTTCTTTATAGTGCCAGTGCCGCCTATGCTTATAGGAATCAGGATGATTCTTACTTCTATCTTAAACGGCAGTCAATATGGTTGGGATTAGGATTAGCTTTTCTTTGGTTGGCAAGTAAGTTTAACTATAAAAATTATAAATACCTGGATAGACCCCTGCTTTTCATTGCCCTTGTTTTTCTTTGTTTAGTTTTTATCCCGGGGATTGGAGGAGAGGCAGGGGGAGTTCACCGTTCAATAGGAATAGGATTTATCCATTTTACTCCCAGCGAAATAGCCAAATTGAGCGTGGTCATCTATCTTGCTTGCTCTTTGGTGAGAAAAAAAGAAAAAATAGAAAGCTATATCAGTGGATCTCTTCCTTATTTTATCATTCTTGGAGGTATCTCTGTTTTAGTGGTGATGGAACCAGATATGGGAACAGCTCTAATCATAGCCATAATTGCCTTTATTCTCCTTTATGCTGGAGGTGCCCGTCTCTCTCATTTGATTTACACTGCTTTTTTGGCTCTGGTCCCTTTATATTTTTCCATTTTCAAGATTGGTTACCGCATGGATAGGATAATAGGTTGGCTTAATCCTGAGCAAGACCCTCTGAAGGCAGGCTATCAGCCAATCCATCTGAAAAGGGCTCTTGGATCAGGTGGATTATGGGGTTTAGGATCGGGTCAGGGAATAGAAAAACTTTTTTACCTTCCCACTCCCCATACTGACTCCATCTTTGCTGTAATTGGTGAGGAACTAGGTTTTATAGGAACTAGCCTCATCTTAGCATTATTCTTTTTTATTGTCCTGCGAGGCTTAAGAATTGCCCGAAGAGCTCCTGATGACCTGGGAAAACTTTTAGCTGTAGGATTGACCTCTTTGATTGGTCTGCAAGCTATCCTCAATATGGGAGTGGCTACTGTCGTTTTGCCTACCACAGGGGCAACCCTTCCTTTTATTAGTTACGGAGGTTCATCTCTATTAATTTGTCTAACCAGCATAGGTATTCTTTTAAACATATCCAAAAACAGCCCTTTAAAGTAAAGCCTTATAGAGATAATGCTTTCCTCTCCCCGTAGGGGAGAGGAAAAAAGCACATCGTGCTTTTTCGGGTGAGGGGGGGAAGATGTCCAAGAAGGCTATCGGAAAGATAGAAAAACTTCCTGTTGAGCATTTCAAAAAACCTGGAAGAAAACTATACTTTGTTCCTCTTTTATTTTCAGGGGGTAAATCAGAAAAAAAAGTTCCCAAAGAGTATTTGGCAAAGGTTAAAATTTATTGGGATGAAGTTGAGGATCGATTGGATGATTTAAAGGCCAAAGTTGGAAAGATTGACAAAATATATCACGAACTAGTAGACATAGGTGGAGAAAAGGGTCTTGAGGTAATTAAGAATTTAAATAAGAGAAGCTACCAGATTACCAGGAAGTTTTTTCAGGAAGGGGGAGTTCTGGAAGCAATGGAAAATGGAAATTTAGTTAAAGAGAGTGTAGATTGGGCTAGATGTTTGGCTGCAGGTCTTCAAAGCGAAAAGGCGTTGAGAAAGATTTCCCAATTTTATATAGAAACTGTGCAAAAGAGAGAGGAATTCATTACTAGGGAAATAGATAAGACACTTAAAGATAATGAAATCGGGATTATTTTTATTAGAGAGGACAATAACATTAAGTTTCCTTCTGGTATAGAGATTTTTAGGATATACCCACCCATCCTTGATGATATTCACCGATACCTTCGGGATCTTCGCCCCAAGGGAGAATAGAGCTAATCTATGTGCTTGGTTTTCACTTTGTACGGGTGAATAGATATATTCCTGCAGCAAGGAAGATAAGATTGGGAATCCAGGCAGCAAAAAAAGGAGAGATAAGTCCACCTTTTCCCATTGCCTTAAAAAAGGCCATCATCTCATAATAACCAAAGCTTATAATTAAACCCAGAGCGAAGCTAGTTCCCCTTCCTCCTTTTCTCAAGATTAATCCTATGGGGATACCCAGAAATAAGAGGATAAAATTAGTAAAGGGATAGGAGAACTTGAAATTTAGTTCGGTTTCTAAGCTTAAGGTCTTAAATCCACTTTCCTCGTATTTATCAATGTATTTTCTTAACTCTGCTATGCTCATTTTTTCGGGAGGAAGATATTTTTGGCTAAAGTAAGCAGGGTCTTTATCGAGAGGAAGACTCTTTTCCTGAAAAGGAATACTTCTCATTGCTTCTTCCAACAGATATTCCCTTCCTTCATAAAAAACCCATTTCTCTTGTATCCATTTGCCTCTTTTTGCTATAATGATAGAACAAGGGGGTGATTCTTTGTAGATGAGGAGATTTTTCATTTCTCCTTCTTCGGGGTCAAAAGATCTTATATAAAAAAAATAAGAGGGGGGAACATGAACAAACATATTCTTTTGTACTTCCTTTCGAGGTGGTGGCCCTAAGAAATTCTCTTGTTCAAGTCTCTGAGCAAGTTGATTTGCTTTAAAGGTCAAAGTCTCATTTAAAAAAAGTACCACAAAGCCAATGATTAATCCTATGGTTAAAAGAGAAAGAACCGTTCTTTTGAAGGAAATTCCACCAATTTGTGCAGCCTGAATCTGATAAGTTCCCGCCAGGTGGGTGATAAGGAATAAGGTGGAGATGATAACTGACAAAGGACTGAGAAAAGTGAAGTAATAAGGAATCTGTGAAAGATAATACTGGATTACTGCTAAAGTTATAACTTCTTTTCTCAAACTGCCTATACGTGTAAAAAAATCTGTTAAGAGGAAGATAGCGATAAAAAAGAAAATAAAGATTAGATATAGTTTTAAATATTCTTTGGTTAAGTATTTATCTAGAATCCTCATATTTTCGTGGCTTTCCTAGTTAGCCAAATGCAGGCTATCCCTAATAGCAGATTGGGCATCCACATAGCTAAGTAAGGAGGCAGGAACCCTCCCTTCCCCAAGAATCTTCCTGCTAAAAAAAGAACATAGTAGATTATGGCTATGATTAGACTTATTCCTAGACTAATGGATTTTTCCCCTCGTTTTATACTAATTCCCAGAGGGAGAGCTATTAAAGCTAGCAAAAAAGTAGCCAGGGGGATAGCAATTCGACCATGAAATTCGACGGCTAACTCTTTTATTTTTTCCCTGTCAAGTTTTTCTTTAGCTTTTTCTTTCTTTAGTTTTTGGCTTATTTCAGTTAAACTTAACTCCCCCGTTCTTTTTATTTCCTCTCTTTTTTTTAAGAGTCGACTAGCTGAATAGATAGTTTGAGAATTAAATTCTCCTTGTCGTAGTATACGGTAGTTTTTACCAAAAAGGTAAAAGGTGATTCCTTCAAGTCTCAGGTTTTTTTTTTCAAATTCTCCCTTTTGAGCTATGACGATTTGGGGAAAGAGATAATCTTTTTGGGGAAGAAATTCATAAAGGATAATTTTTTGCATTTTGCCAGTTTTTGAATCAATATGATGAGTATAGAGCTTTCTATTTTCAAAGTCGGTGATAGTTCTTTCTTTAATTTGGATGGTTGGCTCTTTGAAGATAATTCTTTGAAATACCTGGCTGTAATGACGGTTACACCAGGGAGTGAGGAAAAAAGAAAAATAAAGAGAGACCATACTTAGAATAAAAGCGAAAATCAACAAAGTTCTTTCTATTCGGAGTAAGTTTATGCCTGAGCTTATAAAGGCAATTATTTCTCCGTCGGAGCTTAGCCGACCAAAAGTAAGCAGGCTAGCAAACAAAAGTGAGAGAGGGATGACAATGTCAAAGGAAGAAGGTAATTTAAACAGAAGTAATTTTCCCACATCGAGGAAAGAGATGTTTTCTACGAAGAGCAATTCTGTCAAGTCGAATATAATTCCGATGAACAATATGAAGTTGAAGAATAGGAATCCAAAGATAAAAGATAAAATTATTTCTTTTAGGATATAGCGATGTATTATTTTGATCAAGATAGGCCTCGATGCGCTCGGTATTCCCCCTCACCTTAATCCTCTCCCCAGAGGGGAGAGGGAATTTTTTCACGATATACGATATACTACATACTATATACAGTTCTTTAAGGGGAGTGATTGATTTCTTAGTATCATACTATTATTTTTCTGAGTTGACAAGCAAATTTAAGTCCGATTTGACACTTCTCTTTATATTGTTATCTTCATAATAAAGAGGATCCCAGCGTTAAGTTTTGATATGATATATGTCTCAGTGTTCGTAGTTCATCGACAAAAACAACACTCTCCTCCCTTAATAGTTCATAGTTATGAGTTCATAGTTCATCGATAGGAACAACGAATGGTGAACCAGTTGGTTAACGGGCTAACAGGTCAATGAACTACGAACTACGAACAAAATAGGGGAGAGGATTAAGGTGAGGGGGAAAAATAAAGAAAATGGAAAAGATAGCTGTTTTAACCAGTGGAGGAGATTGTCCGGGGCTGAATGCTTGTATTCGTGCTGTGGTGAGGAAGTCTATTTATGAGGGCTTAAAAGTGGTGGGGGTAAGGAGGGGATTTGCTGGCCTTATGGAGAGGGATATCCTCAATTTAGAAAGTTCCTCGGTAAGTGGAGTTATTCATCAGGGGGGGACTATACTGAGAACAGCCAGGAGTCTTCTTTTCAAAGCCAAAGAAGGACAAAGAAAGGCTTTTGAGGCTATTAAAGGTTTAGGTATTCAAGGATTAATAGTTATAGGTGGGGATGGGTCCTTTCATGGAGCCTATGCTCTGGATAAAGATTGGGATATTCCTACCATTGGCATTCCGGCCACCATTGATAATGATATTGCTGGTAGTGACTTTGCTATTGGATTTACCAGCGCCGTGAATACGGCTCTGGAAGGTATAGATAGAATAAGGGATACAGCAACTTCTCATGATAGACTCTTTATTGTAGAAGTGATGGGAAGAACATCTGGTTTCATTGCTTTGTGGGCGGGATTAGCCGGAGGAGTAGAAGATATCCTTATTCCCGAAAAGAAGACTAATTTAGATGAAGTTTGCCAAAAGTTAGAAGAAGGACGTCGGCGGGGCAAAACCAGTAGTATTATTGTAGTAGCAGAAGGGGATGAGGCAGGAAATGCTTTTGAGATAGGAAATAAAATTAAGAAGAAAATTGGTTATGAAATACGGGTAGTTGTTCTTGGCCATCTTCAGAGAGGTGGTTCTCCCGTAGCCTTGGATAGGATTTTAGCTACCAGGTTGGGTTCGGCAGCAGTAGATTTTTTGATGAAAGGGGAACGAGGAAAGATGGTGGGGCTGGTCTCCGATAAGATTAAGCTATTTCCGCTAGAATATGCCTGGAAAAAGAAAAAGGAGATAGACCTTAGCTTTTACCACTTATCACAAATTCTGGCTGGCTGAAAATGAAAGTAAATTTAATATCTCTAGGATGTCCAAAGAACCTTGTAGATAGTGAGGTTATCTTAGGGAAATTAGGGGAAGCAGGATACGCTCTTACTTCTTTCCCAAAAGATGCAGATATAATTATCATCAATACCTGTTCCTTTATTGACAAAGCAAGAAGTGAGAGTTATGAGGTAATTTCTCGCCTTGCTTGCCAGAAGAGTTCCTCTCAAAAACTCATTATCTGCGGCTGCCTTTCTCAATTAGAAAAACGGAAGCTCTTTTTAAAATATCCCCAAATAGATGCTTTGTTGGGAAGTGCTGATTTTTATAAAATTGAGAAGGTAACCCGCCAGCTTCTCAACGGCGAATCACACCTCTTCTCAGTGAATGAGCCCCGCTTTCTTTATGACTCTAACTTCCCTCGACTTCTGAGCACTCCTTCTTCTTATGCTTATCTTAAAATTGCTGAAGGCTGCTCCAACCGCTGCTCTTATTGTTTGATTCCTGAGCTGCGGGGAAAATATCGCAGTAGAGTCCCGCAAGATGTTGTTAAAGAGGCAAAAGCCCTGGTTAATTTAGGAGTAAAGGAATTAATCCTTATAGCCCAGGATACTACTTTTTATGGCTGGGACCAGGGTAAAAAATCATCTCTTTTATGGTTATTGGAGAAGCTTGAGGGAATAGATAAATTACAGTGGATTCGCCTCCTTTATACCCATCCTTTACATTTTACCTCCTCGCTTATACAGATGATAGCTGACTCAGAGAAAATCTGTAGATACATCGACCTTCCCTTACAGCATACCCATAACAAAATCCTTGCTAGAATGAAGCGTCCTAAATTTGAGCTAGCAGAAAAGCTGGTGGCTAAACTAAGGGAGGATATTCCAGGTCTTACTTTACGTACCACTTTCATGGTGGGATTTCCCGGCGAGACCAAAGAGCACTTTAATAAACTCTTAAAAGATGTAGAAAGATTAAGATTTGAATGGCTGGGAGCATTTACCTATTCTTCTGAAAAAGGTACTTCTGCTTATACTCTTATCCCCAGGATACCCGCAAAGGTCAAGAAAGGAAGATATGGAGCCCTTATGGAGCTTCAGCAATCCATAACTTCAGATTTTAATCGGGCAAGGGTAGGCAGGGTTTATCCTGTTCTGGTAGACAAAGAAGTCGAAGGACACACAGAATTTCAGGCTCCAGAGATAGATGGGAAGGTTTTTCTTTCAAAAAAGCATCCTCCTGGCCAGTTATTCCCGGGTAAGATTCTTGAGGTTAAGGACTATTACGATTTAATAGGCGAATGATTTTACACCAGGATTGAGGAAGCTTGTTTTCTACATCATCATTAAGACAAAGAAATAGGCCAGTAGGTCTCTCAACTTTTTAGTAGAGATCGACTCTCAAATTAGAAACACCAGCGTTCAACTCAAGATCCAGTTGAGTTTCTGCAGTTGAGTAATTACTGCTAATATACACATCTCCTTCCTTTCGGAAGTCTAACTCGTTGAGATTGTTAATGGCCAATGCTGTGTCAGCTTCGATTCTTGTCCCTACTGAGCGAGGAATAAAGAATTTTATCTGGCAAACTCCGGCATCAATATTAGCTTTGATAGATGTAAGGTCGCCGAACTTTATTTCATTGTTACTTGCCCCCGTATCTAAGTCTAGATGGGTCACCTTTAAGGAAGAGAGATCCAGGTAATTGCTACTTGCTCCTGTCTCGATTTTCAAAGTTAAGGGGATTTCATTATTTAACCTCAAATTCCATAAATGTTCTTTTAAACCCCAGAAACGACCTTCTTCCCAGCGGCCAAATTGGAATCTACCTCTTTCGTCCGTTTCGGTCAACTCCAGAAATCCTTCTTTATCTATAACCTTGTATTTCATCTTTGGTTTTAGCCAGAAAGGAGTGGTGAAATCACCATCAAGAAGATAGGTTGAACCTCCTTTTAACCTCAATCTTCCTGCACCAAAGTTGATTTCAATATGAGCCTGCCTTAGGTCGGGAGAAAGAGGTTGTTTAAATTCGAGGGTCTGACTTATCTTTTCGTAGGTTATGCCAGTTTGGGAAAGGTAAATTGCTCCTCCAATAGCAGCGATGATAATTAAAGGAGAAAGAACCTGTAAGAAGGAAAAAGAACTCTTCTTGAAGATAAGATCAATACCAATAGCAATTAAGATAACTGGCCAGAATCTGAGAAGCTGGTACCATACACCCCAGGGCAGAACCTGAAAATTGTTGGCTAAGAATATAAGACCCAGCAGAATAATAATTATTCCCTTGAAAAGGGTCCTTCTATTCATTTTTTATTTCCTCCTCCGAAGACCACCTGTTAGCACTGCCAGTCCAAGGATGACTAATATAAGGGGCCAGAATTTAGCCAGATTAAACAGATTAAACCAGGGAAGGAAATTGTTCGCCAGGAATAAAACTCCTAGACAAATCAAAATTACTCCTCCTACTAACCTCGAACTTCTCCTGTGTTCAGCTCTCTCTTGATCTCCTCTAATACTTTCACCTATTTGATGGGCGACCTTTTCAGCTTTTTCCTTCATTGTTTGTGCCGCTCCTTTCTTTCCGCTCCCCTTTTCTTCGGCTACTGGCTCTGGATTCTGGGGAATAAAGATCCAGGCAATGATGTAAGCAATGAGTCCAATGCCATTAAGAAAAATGGTGAGCACAGTAATTATACGGACAAGAATGGGGTCAATATCGAAATATTCTGCAATTCCCCCGCAGATACCTGCGATCACACAATCCTTTCTGGAACGATAAAGTCTTTTAGCCAATTTACCCTCCTTTTATGAAGTTAGCCCTCGCTTATTTTATTCGCATATACTAATTTTCTCGCCTACTTTAGCTCCCAAATTCCTGGCTGCTGAATTGTTTCATTGTATGTAATTTTTAAAAATGGTCAAGGAGAAGGTGAATAGGATTAATCAAAACTTTGAATTTGATAAAAAGTGAGGTTGTGATAAAATTGGGATGGAAGGATTGGGAGAAATAATAAAATGGCTAGATATGTCATTGGCGGCGATGTGGGTTCATCTGGATACAAAACAGTTCTCCTGGATATTGAAAGCGGTGAGATTAAGGCTACTTCCAGTGTACCCTACGAAGTGAACTGGGTTAAGCCAAACTGGGCTCAACAAGATCCCAGCCTTTGGAAGCAAGCATTTACAAAAGCAACCAGGGAGCTATTGAAAAAGCAAAAGGTCAAAGATGAGGAAATTGAAGGGATTGCTTTTTCTGGCCAACAGCACGGAGCAGTAGTAATAGACAAGGATAATCAACCTTTGTATGAAGCTATTCTATGGTGTTGTCAGAGGAGTGCCCAGGAATGTAAGGATATAGAAGAAGCTGTAGCCAAAGAGACCGGAAGAGCAGATACTTATGTTAAAGAGATTGGTATGCATGCTGTGCCTGGCTTTCAAGGGCCAAAAATGCTCTGGATTTATAGACATCTCTCCCATGTTTATAAAAGAACAGAAAAACTTTTATTCCCCAAAGATTGGCTGAAGACGGAAATCAGTGGAGAAAAAAGGTGGGCAACAGAGCTTTCTGATCTTTCTGGCTCGGGCTATCTAAGAGGAGATGGGACATTGTCGAAAGTAATAATGGGAGTTATGAAAATAAATTCCCGCTGGATACCCCAGATTCTTCCTTCTACTTCTCAAGTAGGCACTGTTTCGGAGAAGATAGCTAAAGAGGTAGGTTTAAGTGAAGATACCAGAATTTTTGGCGGAG
>JAUVZS010000232.1:0-3254 GCA_030602435.1 Clostridia bacterium | reverse complement strand
TCTGACCCGTTCGGCTGCCTTTGAGAATGCCTCTGTGACATCCTCTATTTCATTCAAAGAAAGCTCATGCGGAATCTCATTTCTAGTCGGACAGGATACGGGGGAGGGCCCAACAATGGGGGATCCTGTAACTGCGGATGACGTTTGCCTTCCTGCATGATTAAGCTGGACGACGATTTTTCCGCCCACCGTATGGACAGCTTCGATCAGTCCCCCGATTCTCGAAGCATGTTTATCGGTACTGATGAGCAACATATTTGGCTTTGCTTTGCCTTGCTTGAGAATACCTGTGTGCTCGACAGTGATATATCCTACACCTCCTCTTGCACGTTCTACATAGTAGGCGACTTGACGCTCAGTTACAAAGCCTTGCGCTGTGGCGTAATTTGTCGCCATAGGTGGCATTACAATACGATTTTGCATCTTGAGGGTTCTGAGGGAAAAAGAACTGAACAGTTTATCCAGGCTCATAGTATCTCTCCTCAAGAAATTTTTGTTCCTCACAGAGGTACTTTGAGAAATCCTCTCCTTGTATTTTTGAGGTAGTTTAAGAACTCCTCCCTCTATATTTTTGGGCTAATTCAACCCACCAAATAAAGTATTTGAAGACCTGGGATAAATCCTACAAGAAAAAACTAGAAGCTCCCATGGTGCTGGCTTTTATCCTTTCCTTGATTCAGAGAAAAAGGTCTCCCCCCTAAGAACTAATACCATCACATAATTCGGCAAATTCAGTTTCTTTTCCAGTCTCTCTATAAAGGGGTCTTTTTTGTTTTGTCAAAGAGCCGCTGAGATAAGTAAAATCCTTCCGATATTCGCCTTTTTTGTCTAACTTCTACTTTTTCTCTCCCAACTTACCTCTTATTTACAGATTCTTTATCCACTTTTCGGTAGAAAAAGGGAGTTCTTAAACGACCTCACTGTTTTCTTAATTGAAGATGGTTGTAAAATAGTTTTTTAAACATCAGAGCAGATTATCCCTCTGAGAGAGCCTTTATGATTTCCTGACAGAACTGGGGAAGATCATCAGGTACTCTGCTGGTAACAATATTACCGTCCCGAACAACCGGAACGTCCTGAAAATCTGCTCCCGCATTGATCAAATCATCTTTTACAGCAGCGTAACTGGTAGCTTTTTTACCCTTTATTACTCCAGCTGAAATTAGAACTTGTGGCCCATGACAAATAGCGGCGATTACCTTTCCCTGGTCATAAGCTGTTTTGACAATGTTTAGAGTTGTTTCGTCGATTCTTAAGCGATCTGGGGCAAAGCCACCAGGAATAACAACACAGTCAATTTCACCTGCATCTAACCTGTCAATGCTTGTATATACAAACCTTTTTCCTTCCCTTAATATGATGGGGGGAATTACGGAGCCAAATCTTCCAGTAATAGGTTTTTCTGGAAAAGCTGGGCGGGGATGAAATCCAGTGTGTAAAGCAGCCAGAGTAATTCTTGCTCCTTCCTCACTCAGTCGTAGCAATGGATAAAGAACTTCAATGTCCTCGAATTCGTGAGCGGCCAATATAACCACCCTCTTCCCTTCCAATTTAGCCATCTTGACCTCCTCCTTATTCATTTATATTTGTTGAGGTAGTTTAAGAACTCCTCCCTCTCTATTTTTGGGCTAATTCAACCCACACCAAAATTCCAAACAACCCACCTGACAAAGTAGTTTTGTGACTATTTAGGCACTCCCGTATCAGCTCAAGTACACAGCTTAACCCAGTCCTGAAAAAAGTGATCATTTCTTGGATTAGCTGTTATTGTAAGTGAATATATTGAAAAGTCAATTTTCGCGTTGAGTCCCAATAGTAAATATAACCGAAACATCGTATAATCCTCCCTGGTTAAATTAAAAATTATAGCCTTTCACAAAAATAAAGGTTTGGAAGAAAATTTTTGACCAATCTGATTTGTTCTTTCTTATGAGTTGGGTAAGCGATTAGGGCGATTAAGAGAAAACTGATATGGGCTATACTGCACCAATTGGAAACAGCCGTAAGGCCTCTAACAGATGGGGATGGCATACCTAAGCTGGCTAATCTTGAGATGATACGTTCTGAGGCTGCCCTGAAGTTGTACATTCTTTTAAACTCAGCTGGGCCGTAATCTATGGATTACCTTATCGTATCATCGTCCCTTACAGACACATAGCAGCCTTTTCTCTTGGTGAACTTAGGATGATTCCAGGGACAAAAGAAGTACTTTTCCCTGTAGCTTTTTCTGAGAGACTAGTGTGCTCTTTCCCAGAGAGTATTAAAGCCCATACAGGCCTCTTAGAGCTTCTTTTTTTGATTGAGTTGATGGATTCCTCCTTATCTAAACAGTTTAGAGGCTCTAAATAGGCCTTTAAATTGAATTTGTGAATTGCTTTACAGATAGGTATTCTAGCCATTTTTCTCCATTTATGCTCTTTGAGTCCTTGTTTTATCTTGAGGATGAGCCTTTCCTGCTGTACTCTCTTGATGATCTCCATTGTTAGCAATATCAAGGTATTCTTTTACCAGCTTTGGATGCCTCCTTGTAAGTTGAGATATTTTCTTCGGGAGAAACTTCTCTGCCAGAGCAAGAACTGTCTCATATCCCCTGATGTAACGATCAACGCCTCTGGTAAAGGGAGATGATTTTCACTTTATGGGAGGTTGCCGGGCCACAGTCATGAATGTAGCCTCTAAGAGGAGGAAGTCCATCATTTTCCTTTTGGTGTTCTCGGATGGATTTGGAGACATCATTCTTGTGCATACACAGAATAGCCGAAAGGTCCAGTTGAGTGAGAAGACCTTTTTGCCGGAAGGCTTCTTTGGACATTCTTGCCATAGGCATCTTCTTTATCGTTTGCTTATGGACTCCTTTTTTCAGCAGCTCCAATTTAAATGACTTGTCAAGGTCAATTCTCTTCTGGGGAAAATTTTTCTATGCGGTGGGAATCCTTAAGTCTATTCAGGATCTCCTTCACCGTTCTCTTCAGGACTGGATGATAAAGATGAGGATTGATTTCCACTAGTGGAACAAGAACAAACCCTCGCTTATGCAGACGGGGGTGGGGAAGAACAAGACCTTTTTCTTTGAATACCCTCCCCTGGTAAAGCAGGAGATCCAGATCAATTACTCGCTCTTCTTTCTTTTTTTTTCTTACCCGGCCCATCTCTTTCTCTATGGCGAGTAATGTATCCATTAACTCATTGGGATCCAGCTCTGTTTCGCCTTCGATGACACACTTTTCATGGATTTTCCTCCTTAAGGTGCCATC
>JAUVZS010000059.1:0-6936 GCA_030602435.1 Clostridia bacterium | reverse complement strand
CTTTAGGGGAAAATCGGTTCATTTAGAGATAGTGGAGAAAATAGCTAGAGAAGTGGAGATCCCTCTGGAGTTCGGGGGAGGAATTAGAAATGAAGCTATTTTGAATCAGGTTTTTGAAAAAAGGATAGATTATGCTATTTTGGGAACGCAGAGTATTTCTCCAGACTTTATAAAAAGTGCCTGTGCTAGGTTTGGAAGTAAAATTATTGTTTCTATTGATGTCCGCCAAAGTAAAGTAGTCTTAGAAGGATGGGAGAAAGAAATCCCTCTAGAGGCCAAGGATTTAGCTAGAAATCTAGCCAGGACAGGAGTCAAGACTATAATCTTTACTGATACCACTCGAGATGGTACCCTGCAAGGAGTGAACATTAAGCTCATTCAGGATTTCGCAAGAGGAGTTAACGTAGATATGATTATTGCTGGTGGTATCTCATCTCTAGAGGATGTTGAAAAAGTAAGCGCACTAGAGAATCTTGGGGTTACAGGGGTAATTATAGGCAAGGCCTTGTACGAGGGAAAAATTGAGTTGGAAGAAGCTATAAAGCTAGCGGGTAGCGTATAGCGTATAGGAAAATCGTCATTGCGGGCCCCGAAGGAGCGCGGCAATCCGCGAAGCGTCACGAGGTTGCTGAAGGCAACCGTGGAAGATTGCTTCGTTGGCACTTTGTGCCTTCTCGCAATGACAGGCGAGGAATCTCGCTTCTTGCAATGGCAGCGGATGAGAGGAAACGAAAGTGGAATTTTTAGAAAAGATCGCCTTTAACAGGCAAGGTTTAGTTCCGGTCATAGTCCAGGACATAAAGACAGATGAAGTTCTTATGATGGCCTGGATGAATAAAGAAGCTCTAGAGAAAACTGTTAATACAGGTAAAGTCCATTTCTGGAGTAGGTCCCGGAAAAAGCTCTGGATTAAAGGAGAAATCTCTGGTCATTATCAGTTAGTAAGGGAGATAAGGATAGATTGTGATGAAGACACTTTACTCATTAAAGTCGAGCAGATAAAAGCTGCCTGTCATAAGGGGTATAAATCTTGCTTTTTTAGAAAAATAAATAAAAAGGGAAAGTTAGAATTGATAGGAGAAAAGGTCTTTGAACCAGGGAGGGTATATAAGTAAATCAATGCAAAATTTATCAGTTACTAAAAGCGTAATTCTTACTTTAATTCAATTTCTGGTATGTTTTTTATTTTTTCTTCCTTTAATTTCGGAGGCTCAATCCTCCTTCCCCATTGTTCGAATAAGGATTCTGGAAGGGAGGGAAAGTATAACTGCTGGTGCTACTGGCTCCTATCAAATAGAAAGTGAAGGTAGAAAAATTAGCTCCTACTCATCTTCTACTTCACCGCGGAGGATAGAAGCCACTTCTTCCGGGATAAGAATTGATGGCATCCTTTGGGGAAAACAGATCTGGATAAAACCTAAAGAAAGCGATTCTCTGAGTCTAGTCAATGGGAGAAGATATCGGGGAAGCCTTCTTGTTAAACAAAAAGAAGATTTTCTAGAGGTTATAAACGAACTTCTTCTGGAAGAATACCTTTATGGGGTAATCGAGAGGGAAGTTTCATCGAGCTGGCCTTTTGATGTTTTGTGTGCTCAGGCTATTGCTGCCAGAACTTATGCTTTGGAGAAAAGGGAACTAGAGCGTTTAGCTGAAGATCAAGATTATCATCTTTCATGGACTACAGAGGATCAGGTATATGGTGGAGTAGAGTCAGAGACTCGCCAGGCACGGCGAGCAGTGGATTTAACTCAAGGAAAAGTAATCACCTACCAGGGAGAATTAATAAAAGCTTTTTATCATAATTGCTGCGGAGGACACACTGTTTCTAGTGGAGATGTCTGGGGAGAAGAGGATTTTCCCTATCTTAAGGCTGAACCTGATGAATTTTGCAAGGAAAGTCCTTACTACAAGTGGGAATGGGAGATTAAGGTAAGCGAGCTGAGGAAGATTTTAATTAAGGAGGGATTCTCAGTGGGTAAAATTTACCGTCTCCAGGTTCTCACTCGAACTCAAGATCTTAGTTTTGAAGAGGGAGGTAGAGCAGCTGAACTTCGTATATACTATAAAGGAGGATCTCAAGACCTGACGGGAAAAGAGTTTCGTGAGTTAGTGAACCAATGGATAGAAAAGGATATGTTGAGAAGCACATTGTTCGAAATAAAATCTCGAACGGAAAGAGAAGCAAGGTATTTCGTCTTCCAGGGAAGAGGCTCAGGGCACGGTGTGGGGATGTGTCAATGGGGAGCAAAGAAAATGGCCGAAGAGGGGCGTAATTTTCAGGACATTCTTCAATTCTATTATTCAGGGACAGAGATAGAAAAGCGTTACTAGTCAGGTTTGACTTCCCTAAATTAAAGAGTATGATGTTATTAATAGTGACATATGTCCCTACACCTATGTCTGATAGTGACGGATGCCACTAACAGATGAAACAGGGAGAAAATCGCTAAAGGGAAAAGAAGGCCCGTGTCTTTAGAAAAGAAAGCAGTACTAGTAGTAGTGGATGGATTGGGAGATAGGCCGGTAAAAGATAATAAGACACCTTTGCAACTGGCGAAAAAACCTGTTCTGGATGAGTTAGCCCGAGAGGGATCTACAGGCTTGATGAGTACTCTGGGTCGAGGGATTATTCCAGGAAGCGATACGGCTCATCTGGCTCTTTTTGGATATGATGTGGACCTCTATTATAAAGGAAGAGGCCCTTTTGAAGCCTTAGGAGTAGGGATTGAGTTAAGAGAAGGTGATGTTGCCTTCAGATGTAACTTTGCTACTGTAGATAAAAACTTACGAGTAATAGATAGAAGAGCTGGCCGCCTAAAAGATGAGGGAGCTGAGCTGGCTAAATCTCTTCAAGGGATGAGAGTAGAAGGGGTAGAAGTGATTTTTTTGCCTTCTACTGAACACAGGGGAACTCTGGTTCTCCGAGGAAATGGTCTTTCTCCAGCTATTTCTGATACTGATCCACATTCGTCTGAGCCCTTTCCAGTTATGGAGTCAAAACCTGAGGAAAACACCGAGGAGGCTAAAAGGACGGCCAGGATAGTGAATAAAGTAGTAAAAGAGAGCAAAGCTATTCTTTCATCTCACCCTTTAAATAAAAAACGGGAAGAAGAGGGTAAGCTTCCCGCTAATATAATTCTCACTCGGGGTGCGGGGATTTATGAAAAAGTGGAGTCTCTGGAGGATAGATATGGATTTAGTTCTTGCTGTATTGCTGGGTCTGCCTTATACAAAGGAGTAGCGAAATATGTGGGCATGGAAGTTCCCCATGTCGAGGGAGCTACAGGGAGATTAGATACAGATATAGAGGCTAAGGCTGAAGCAGCCAGAGAAGCTTTAAGGAAATTTGATTTTGTTTTTGTCCATGTTAAGGGAGCGGATAACGCCAGCCATGATGGAAATCTTGAGGGCAAACTTTTGATGGTGGAAAAGGTGAATAGGTTAGCTGAGATTCTAAGTAAGGAAGATGCTTATCTCATTATTACTGCTGATCACAGCACCCCTCTTTCTATAAGGCGGCATAGTAGTGATCCTGTGCCCGTGTTAATTTATGGAGATGGCACCAGAAGGGATAAAGTCCAATCTTTCGATGAGGTCTCTGTCTCTCTGGGATGCCTGGGACACCTCACTGGAATTGAGTTAAATAGAACAATAGTAGATCTTATGGGCTGCGGACATATGGTTGGCTCTTAAAAAACCGTGACCCGGGACACGAGTCACGAGACACGAGCGAGGAGGCAAAAAGATGGTAGAGATAGAGGTAGGAGTGAGCAAGGTAGCTATAGATGTAAATTCAAAGGTGCCAGTTATTATTTTAAAAGAAAAAAAAGGAAATAAGACCCTTCCTATATGGATTGGTTTATTTGAGGCTCAGGCTATTGCTTTAGCTTTAGAGAATGTGAAGCCTCCTCGTCCCCTGACCCATGATCTGGCTAAGTTATTAATCGAGAAACTTAATGGCAAAGTAGAGAAGGTGGTCATAAGCGACCTTAGAAATAATACATTTTATGCTCAAATCCTCATCAGAAAAGATGGGGAGGATCTTCAGATCGACTCTCGTCCCAGTGATGCTATAGCTCTGGCTCTCAGACTCAAGGTCCCCATTTTTATAAACGAGGTAGTATTGGATAAGGTAGCTGTGGAGGAGAAAATTCCCAAAACTAAACCCATTGGGGATAAGGAGGTTGAGGATTTCAAAAAGAAATTAAAAGATCTAAAACCAGAGGATTTTAAGTAGCTGCTCTACAATAGTCGGCAAGAATCTTTATTCCTCAGCATAATTACTATTAACTATTTTAGTTGCATATTTATTATTACTGTATTTTTTACCCCTGATAATATCTTAAAATTGACCAATCCAAAAAATCAGAGCTTTACCTTCCGCTTCTCCTATTTCAATAGTAAATGAAAGATACAAGATATGGGTCAATCGGAAAAGCCTGAGGTAATTATCGGTACTTCTGGGTGGTGGTATGATCACTGGCAAGGAGTGTTTTATCCTTCGGGGATGGAGAAAAAAGATTGGTTCTACCATTATGCTAAATCCTTTGATACGGTGGAGATAAATAGCTCCTTTTATCGACTTCCTTTTGAGAATATAGTAAAAGGTTGGGCCAGGAAAGCACCGGAGGGTTTTAAGTTCACCCTAAAGATGTGGCGGCGAATAACTCACTTTAAAAAGCTAAAAGATGTAGAAGGAGACCTCGAGATTTTCTTTACTCGCATTAAACCCTTAGAGAAAAACCTGGGAGCTATTCTCCACCAACTTCCTCCTTCCTTAAAGATAGATATTAATCTATTAGAGAGGTTCTTAAAAGTTCTACCCAGGGATTTAGACCAGGCCCTCGAATTTAGACATAAGTCCTGGCTCATAGAGGAAACCTCCTCTCTTCTTAAAAAATATAATGTAGCCCACTGTATCATCAGCATGCCTAATTTTCCTGAGTTTATTCAGATTACCTCTGATGTTAGCTATATCCGTTTCCATGGAAAAGAAATCCTCTATGGATCTTCTTATTCAGAAGAGGAACTTGGATGGTGGGCTGAGAAGATAAAGGATTTCTTTAAACAGGGTGTAAAAAGAGTCTATGTCTATTTCAATAACGACTATAAGGCTTACGCTGTCTTCAATGCTCTTAAGTTAAAGGAACTTGTTTAATGAGGGGGAGGAAGTAATTCTGGCGTTTCACATAGAAAAGAAAAAAGGGGACTGGCTATTTTCCCTCTCCCCAGGGGGAGAGGGAAAGGGTGAGGGGGAAGAAAAGTGCTTAACTTACCAGAAAAGTTAAAAATTTTAGAAAAAGAAGGTAGGAAAATCCGGGTAGGTGTTGTCGGTGCAGGACAGATGGGATCAGGGCTGGTGAATTTGATATCTCGGATGAAGGGGATAGAGGTGGTTGCTCTGGCAGAGATAGAGGTTGAGAGGGCAATCTCAACCTTCGAAGCTGCGGGGGCCAAGAGGAAAGAAATTCTTATTTCCCATGATTCTTCTCAATGCGATGAAGCTTTAGAGGATGGGAGGAAGGTAGTCACCGGAGAGGCGAGAATTCTTCCCCGCCTTAGCTTTATCGATGTTATGGTGGAGGCCACAGGAGTCCCGGAAACAGGGGCAAGAATTGCTTTTGAAGCTATCAATAATAAAAAAGACGTGGTCATGATGAATATAGAGGCAGATGTCACAGTGGGTCCTCTATTAGCAAAATTAGCCAGGGGTAGGGGTGTAGTATATACAGTAGGTGCGGGAGATGAGCCCAGCGCCATTAAGGAATTATATGATTTTGCCACAAGTTTAGAATTCAAAATTGTGGCTGCTGGTAAAGGGAAAAACAATCCTTTAGATAGGGAAGCAACTCCCCAGAGTCTACAAAAAATAGCCTCTTCAAAAGGAATGAATCCTAGAATACTTACCGAATTTGTGGATGGAAGTAAAACAATGATTGAGATGACAGCCTTAGCTAATGCTACTGGTCTGGTTCCCGATGTAAGGGGAATGCACGGTCCTGAATGTTCTGTGGAGAGTCTATCATCAGTCTTTACCCTCAAAGAAAAAAGGGGAATATTAAGCCAGGATGGAGTGGTGGATTATGCTCTGGGGGATATAGCTCCAGGTGTATTTGTGGTTGTGAGTACAGATAGTCCTCAATTAAAAAAAGATATGAATTACCTGAAGATGGGCTCTGGACCAAATTATTTACTATATCGCCCCTATCACCTGGCCAGTATCGAGGTTCCTCTATCAATAGCCCGGGCTATAATTTATCGTGAGCCAACGCTTAGTGCGAAGGGTCCCTTAGCTGCGGAGGCGATAACTGTAGCTAAAAGGGATTTGCGAAGAGGGGAAAAGCTGGATGGTATAGGAGGTTATACCATTTATGGCTCCATTGAGAAGAGGAGTGTAGCAAAGAAAGAGAACCTTCTTCCTTTAGGTCTAGCGCAGGGAGCCATTATGAAGGAAGATGTCTCTAAAGATGAGTGTATAACTTATGACGATGTTGAGCTAGATTCATCCTCTTTTCTTTTGAACTTGAGAAAAATTCAGGATGAGATTATATGAGTCTGGATTCAGTAATTCTTTTTTGGACGCAGATTCACGCAGATTGAGAAAGAAAGCTCTCAAAAAGTAATCAAAAGTAGATTCAAGGTTTCATAAAAAGAAGTTCGTATTGCTTACAGCTTTTCCTTGGGTGCTGCTTCCTATGGAATGCCCGGGGTTAAAGTTGATGGAAACGATGCTCTGGGGCTTCTCAAATCATCCATTAGAGATGATAATCCGGTTGTCTTTGTTGAGCATAAGCTTCTCTATTCCCAAAAAAGTGAGGTACCGCAGAGTGAATATCTGGTTCCTCTGGGTGAGGCCCAGGTAAAACGAGAGGGAACAGATGTAACCATTGTTGCTCTCTCTATAATGGTGCCAAAAGCGCTAGCAGCGGCTGATAA
>JAUVZS010000015.1:0-11457 GCA_030602435.1 Clostridia bacterium | reverse complement strand
CAGGCCAAAGAAGCTTTTCAGATGATGTATGAAGGAAAGGAATTTTTCAACAAGGTGATATTCGTTACTTGAAGGAGCATGGGATGAAAGCAGCCGTTCTAGAGAATCTAGAAAAAATGGTGGTAAAAGAAGTGAGAACTCCCACTATTGGGAAGGAAGAGATTCTAGTTAGGGTAAGATCCTGTGCAGTTTGTGGCTCTGACATCAGAATCTATCATCAAGGAAATCCCAGAGTTAAGCCTCCTCAGATAATCGGGCATGAAATTGCTGGAGAGGTTGTAGAAGTGGGAGAAGGGATAGAAAATTTTAAAGTGGGAGATAGAGTTGCTACAGGAGCAGATGTCCCTTGTGGAGTCTGTAAGTTTTGCAAGAATGGTTTGGGGAATAATTGTTCCATAAATTATGCTATTGGATATCAATTTCCCGGTGGTTTTGCCGAATACATTCCTCTTAATGAAACTACCGTTAAATATGGACCCCTGCATAAGATTCCCGATAACTTAAGCTTTGATGAGGCTTCTCTAGCTGAGCCCCTAGCTTGCTGTCTCAATGGATATGAACTGGCTAATTTAAGGGTAGGTGATACTGTAGCTGTTATTGGAGCTGGGCCCGTTGGTTTAATGCTTGTTGAGCTGGCAAAAAACCTGGGAGCAGGTAAGATTATTCTTTCTCAAAGGTCCAAAGAAAGATTAAAGGTAGCTAAGAAATTCTCTGCTGATATCTTTATTTCCAGTTCAGAGGAGAATTTCCGGCAGCGAGTTATGGAAGAGACCAAAGGAGAGGGAGTAGATGTAGTAATGGTTGCCTGTGCTAATCCTTTTGCTCAGCAAGAGGCTCTGGAGGTACTGGGACATCGGGGTAGATTAAACTTCTTTGGGGGCTTGCCGCCGGGAAGTGCCAAAATAAAGATAGATAGTAACCTTATCCATTATAGAGAATGCTTTGTTTTGGGCTCGCACGGAAGTATCCCCCGACAACACAAGATTGCCTTGGATCTTTTATCCAGAGGTATCATTAAAGGTAAGGATTTCATTACTCACCACTTCGGTTTAGATGAGATTAAAAAGGCTTTTAAGGTAGCTGAGAAACATCAAGGATTAAAGGTAATAGTTAATCCATAGAAATGAAGATAAAGTTATCTGCCTCAATTATGTGCGCAAATTTCTCTCACTTAGAGAGGGATATTAGGATATTAGAGGAGGAAGGAGTTGATTATCTTCATTTCGACATCATGGATGGCCACTTCGTTCCCAATTTTACCATGGGGCCAGATATATTAGCCTCATTAAAAAAGATAACCGATTTACCTTTTGATACACATCTAATGATTGAGGATCCCCATAAGTATATCTCTACCTTTGTGGAGGCAGGAAGCGCTTTTATTTCCATTCATGTAGAGACCTGTCCTCATTTGGATAAAACTATTCAATTGATAAAGAAAAAAGGAGCTAGGGTGAGGGTAGCTTTGAATCCAGCTACTTCTCTTTGTCGGTTGGAGTATATCCTGGAAGAGATTTCCAGTGTGCTGGTAATGACAGTTAACCCGGGTTTTGCCAGCCAGAAGCTTGTTCCATCCACCATATCTAAGATTAAGAAACTGAAGGAAATAATTGAAAAAAGAGCTCTGGAGGTAGATATTGCTGTAGATGGGAACGTAAGTTTTACTCACGCTCCTTCAATGGTTAAAGCAGGAGCCAATGTACTTGTATGTGGTACCTCCAGTATTTTCCACCCAGAGTTTGGGATTAAAGAGGGAATAGCAAAGCTCAGGAAGACTCTTGAGTTTTCTCTCTCTCATCATTGTTAAAAATTCCAGTCCCAATTTGATAGAGCTCTTATTTAGTATTATCTTTGAGATAAATTTGTATCTTAAAAATGACAAAAGAGTTAAGTTTATCAAAGGAGCTAATAGATAAAAATGGAAGAAAAAATTGATGTTGTCTGTGTGGGCATCCTGGTGGCAGATATTTTCTCCAGCCCTATCAAGAAAGTGCCTGAGCCTGGTGAGCTAATATCTACTGAGAAGATTTTTATCTCTGGCGGTGGCCATGCTCACAATACATCTGTTTCTTTAGCCAGGCTTGGAACAAGAGTTGGAGTAATGGGAAAAGTAGGAAAGGATATCTTTGGTGATTTTCTTAAGGAAAATTTAGAAAAAGAAGGAGTTGATATCTCAAAAATTAGCGTATCTGATAGATTTGAAACCTCCAAGACAATAATTATTCTTACTCCCTCCGAGGATAGAAGATATATCCATACGCCGGGCGCTAATGCTGATTTTAGTATTGATGATATCGATTTTGATTATGTTAGTCAGGCAAAGGTCCTTTATGTAGGAGGATACGGTGTTCTCTCTAAACTGAGTGAAGATTCCCTGACAAGACTCTTCAAGTTTGCCAAAGAACAAAACCTGGTTACAGTATTAGACGTAATTATTCCTCATACAGAGATTAACTGGATAAATAAGTGCCAACAAGTGCTTAAGTTTACCGATTTCTTTCTACCCAATACTGACGAGGCAAGGATAATAACTGGTCAGGTTAATCCTGGGAAACAGGCAGAAGAGATGCTAAAATATAATTCAGAAATGGCAGTAATTATCACCATGGGAAAAGAGGGCTCATTAACAAGAACTAAAGATAAGGTTATTCGAGCTTCTGCTTATAAAGTTGAAGTTATAGATCCTTCTGGAGGGGGAGATGCCTTTGCGGCTGGTTTTATCTTTGGTGTTATGGACGATTGGGAGCTTGAGAAGACGGTAAAACTTGCCAGCGCTATGGGAGCATCTGCAGGGCGAAAAATGGGCACCACCGCCGGAGTGTTTACACGGGAGGAAGTCTACGAGTTTATGAGAAATAACGAAATCGAGGTGAAGAAAGCTTTTACGTCTTGCTAAGATTTGACTAATGTAAAGTAGTAGATTTTTACATCTAAAATATAATCTTTCGCACTATCTTTTGAGTCTTTACTGCATCCATAGTCTTTTGAGCGGGTTGAAGCTCTTTTGGATTAATCTTTTCTGCTAAACGAAGCATAGCCTGGATATTTTGAATGGCCATACTACAAGCCTCTACTGAATCCTCTCGATAGGGAAACATATCCAATCCCAGCCATCCCTGGTAATCGGAGTGGAGTAGATAATAAAGATATTCTACCGTTTCCCAGAAATGGACTACTCCAGGAATCATATCATCATCCCAATCACCATAAGCATCGTTGAAGTGAATATTGACTAATTTTCCCTCTTTTAAGATAAAGCAGAGACTCTCAGCAGGATTTTCCTTGCTAAGTAAGGCATGGCCAAAATCTACCACTATTCCTACGTTGTCCAATCCTGTTTTTTCCATTGCTAAAAGGGCTTTACTCACACCTCCAATGGTACTGTGAGTTCGAGGCTCCTTTAATTTATATTCTACTCCTACCATTATACTGGGGTCAAATTGAGCTACTTCTCGTAAGCCGTCAATCATCAAATCCCAGCTTTTATCATAATCTACCTGAAAAGGATAATCAAAGCCATCCTGGCCCAGCCAGAGGTTTAAGGAAGGACAGTTTAATTCTTCAGCTTTTTCCACCGCCTTTTTTGCTAAATCAATAGCCTCTCTTCTTATCTTTTCATCCCTGTTAATGAAAGCACCATGTTTAAATTGAGGAGGGGTGAAGATATTGACGTTCATACAGGAGACAACTAGATTATTCTCTGCCAGAAGATTTTTTAACTTATTTATATCCTGGAAGTTATCAGGATAATGCACTTCTACTCCTGTAATTCCTGGAGTTTTTCCTGCTCGCCTGACCACCTCTTCCAAAAGAACAGCCGGCCCATATCCACCGGTAGCGAACCTATCTATACATCTTCCATAACACCAGAGTCCTGCGGAAAATTTCGGCTTATACATTCCTTTCTCCTTTATATCTTCCAAGATTGTTTGACAATATTACATTAATATTATAATACATCTATGAAATTTGTCAGGCTCGACTTTTAATTAACTTAAGTGTGCACTTGACAAACACCAAATTTTCTTGTTTAACATGTTATATGGAGGGGATAATGAGATTTACTATAGATATAGATAAGAAACTTTTGGAGGAAGCGCAAAAATTAATCAAGGTAAAGACTAAAAAGGAGCTGATCAATCTTTCCCTGAAGGAGCTGGTAAGAAAGAAAAGAAGAGAGCATTTAGCCAGTCTTTTTGGAAGCTCAATATTGGATATAGACCTGGAAGATGTTGAAAGGCTAAGAGAGTAAAAGTACCTCTTATGAGAAAAATAAAAGGCATTTATGTTTTATTCATTTCTGTAAAAAGGGATATTTTTGTTAAAGTCGGTGCATTGGGCAAGATTAAATTCAGCCAGGGGACTTATGCTTATGTAGGTTCTGCTCAAAATGGAATCAAGAAAAGAGTTGCAAGACACCTGAGGAAAGAAAAAAGAAAATTCTGGCACATTGATTACTTATTAGGACAAAAAAATACCCACATTGAAAAAGTTGCTTACCAGGAAGCACCAAAAGAGGAAGAATGTAGAATTGCCCAAGCCCTCTCTCAAATAGGTGAACCAATTAGAGGATTTGGATGCTCTGATTGTTCCTGCTCAAGCCATCTTTTTAAAATAGAAGAAACAGCCATTAGGCTATTTATGCAAGATAATTCGCTAGTAGCGGTTTGATTTATCAAACATCGTAGCGGTGCCATTTATGACTAAATAGCTAAAGCTATTTGGCTAAATAACTAAAAGTTATTTACCCGAGCATATTAAGGCAGGAAATGGCTGAATAGCCAGAGCTATTCACCCGAGCATATTGACACAGGAAATACCCGAGCATATCAACTCAGGATATGGCACATCATATGAAGGCGCTGCGGGAGGCTGTTAACAATGGAGCGAGTTTTAGCAGAATGCATGGCTAAGAGAGAAGCTAAAAGAAACTACTGGTACCTTACTATTACCAAACAAAGGATTATCTTTACTCGAGTAGTGCAGACCGTGGCTAGCAAAATCGGCTGGGCTGTTGGTTTTAGTTTTTTATTCGGTTTTGGAATAGAGCGACTGGTAGGTAAGGGTGCAGGGGGGATAGCAGCCGCAGCTGCGGTCATAGGAGGATTAGTTGGCAGTGCAATAGTTAATCTTAAGCTTGCTCATTTTCGAAAAAAGATAGACACCTTAACCCTGGAAGAACGTCTTCACCGCGATAGCAAAAATTTCTTTTTAACTAAAGAGGAAATAAAGAATATCGTCATTAAGGGCAAAAAAATAAGACTAACCAGGGATGGTAAAAAATGGCGGCTCACTTTACGAGATCGAAAAGGGGTCATCCAGCAGACTCTTCTTGCTTTGGCATTCCTGCAAGGGAAAAAAGATCGCTTTTCCCCTGGAGAGCTTTTGGAGGAGGGCAAGCTTTTATCTATGAGTGAGAAGGAACTAATCAAGGTTGGCAGGAGAGCTCTACGTAATACGGAATATGAAAAGGCCAAGTCCTGTTTTTCTATGGCCCATCTCCTTTATCCCCATAACCAAAAAGCAACGGAAAGTCTGAAGATTCTTGTTTTAAAAGGTTATTAGCTCGTATCTCGTATTGCGTATTGTGTGATGCGTATTACGTCCTTTGTTGTCTCTCTTCCGTTTTTATTGCGAGGAGTGCGAGATAGAGTTCTTCTCTTTCCCAGGTGAACCTCCTCAGAACGCACAATATTGGCTGCATAATGAACGGAGAAAAATGATGAGGTTTTTTAGAAGAAATAGAACTAAACTAATAGTGGTAATTTGTTTGGTTTTGGCTGTTTTTTTATTGAGTAGATACACCATACAAAGATTAAAAATCAAACCTCTCAAACGCACAGAAATGATTATGGGTACACTGGTTGAGATAACCGCTATTCCCGCTAATGAAAAAGCTATTAAAGAAGCTTTTAACGAGATGAGAAGAATAGATGCCTTAATGAATATTTATAGGGAGGAGAGCGAGGTATCCCTCCTTAACCGAGAGGGAGAAGCCCGGGTTTCCAAAGAGACTCTGGAGGTTATAAAGAAATCGATCGAGTTTTCCAGACTAACGGGAGGAGCTTTTGATATTACCTGCGGGCCCTTGGTAGATTTATGGAAGAGAGCGAAAAAAAAGAAAAAGATTCCCACTGCCGAAGAGATAAAGGAGGTAGTTTCCCTGGTTGGCTATGAAAAGCTGGTCCTGGAGGGAAACTGGGTTAGATTTAAAGAAAAAGGGATGCAGATTGATTTAGGAGGAATTGCCAAGGGGTATGCCGTAGATAAGGCTATAGAGGTTTTAAAGAAAAATGGGATAAAGCAAGCTCTGGTTAATGCTGGAGGAGACTTATATGCTTTGGGTAAAGCTTCCCAGGGAGAAAAATGGCAGATAGGTATTCAGCATCCTCGCCAAGAGGGTAAGATCTTCGCTGTAATAAAGGTAAAAGATGGGGCAGTAGCTACCTCTGGTGATTATCAAAGATATTTTATGTTAGAGGGAAAGCGATTTGCCCACATTGTCAATCCCATGACCGGTTGGACGGTGCAGGATGTGCCTATGAGTGTAACTATTATTGCTCCCGATGCCGCCAGTGCTGATGCTCTGGCTACGGGAGTTTTTGTTCTGGGACCTGAGGAGGGAATGAAATTAATCGAGGGTCTTGGCGGTATTGAAGGAATGATAGTGAGTGAGGAAATGAAGACAGTTACTTCCTCTGGGTGGGGAGGATTTCAAAATTGACTTAGCTCACAAATAGGCTATAATTTGAAAAAAATACCTCAGGAAGTATCTATCCTCTCCCCCAGGGGAGAGGATTAAGGTGAGGGAGAACAAAATAGAGAAAAAATGGGTTATACAAAAACAGTTGGGTAGGAAGAAGTCTCTTTCCTTATCTAAGGAATGGAATATTTCTCCTCTAATGATTCAAGTTTTATATAATCGCGGAATAAAAATAGAAGAAAAGGAAATTAAGGAGTTTCTTTATCCTTCCTGGCAGGATTTACACGATCCCTTCTTGATGAAAGGGATGGAGGAAGCTGTAGAAAGAATCCTTAAGGCTATCTCTAATAAAGAAAAAATTCTCATCTATGGTGACTATGATGTAGATGGAGTCAGTGCTACTGTTCTTTTATTACTTTTTTTGCGCGATTTGGGGGCATCTAGCTATTTCTATATTCCCCAAAGAGAAGGGGAAGGGTATGGACTGAATAGGGCTTCGGTAAAAAAAGCAGCAGAGGCGGGGATGGATTTGATCATTACCTGTGATTGTGGAATTTCCTGCTCCAAAGAAATAGAATATGCCAGAAGTTTAAATCTAGAGGTTATAGTTACCGACCATCATCGAGTTAAAGGAGAGCTCCCCTCCTTTTATCCCATCCTTGATCCTTATCAGCAAGATTGTCCTTATCCTTTTAAGGAATTGGCCGGGGTAGGAGTTGTTTTTAAGCTCCTGCAGGCTCTATCTCAAAAACCTCTTCCCAGGAAGGTAGATCCTAAAAATTACCTGGAACTGGTAGCTCTAGGGACTATCGCTGATGTTGTTTCCCTAGAAGGTGAAAATAGAGTTCTGGTGAAGTTAGGTTTGGAACACCTTGGCCAGACCTCTAACCCTGGCCTGAGAGCATTAATTAATGTAGCTGGTCTATCAGGAAAAGAAATAAAGGAGGGGCAAGTAGGATTTATTCTTGCTCCCAGACTTAATGCCTGCGGCCGCCTCTCCCTGGCTCGCAAGGCGGTAAGACTTCTCCTATCCACTTCTCCAGGGGAAGCTATTGAGTTAGCTAAAGATTTAGATAGGGAAAACAGGCATCGCCAGAAAATAGAAGAGAAGATGCGCAAAGAGGCAGAAGAACTTCTGCCAGAGAGTAAAGGACTGGTAATTATTCTTACTAAAAAGGGGTGGCATCCAGGCATAATTGGTTTATTGGCTTCTTATATTAGAAAGAAATACTTTCGTCCCGCCATTATTTTCTCTCCAGATGGAAAAATAGCCAGAGGCTCGGCGAGGAGCATTCCTAAGTTTTCTATATTCAGCGCCCTGGAGGCCTGCCAGGATCTGCTTATCAACTTTGGGGGACATAAAATGGCCGCAGGGATGGATATCCTGGTAGAGAATATACCTGCTCTGGAAAGAAAGATAAATGAGTTAGCTGGCCAGATACTTTCCTCTGAAGATCTAATTCCTTTTCATTCTATAGATGCCGGACTGGATTTGAAAGAGCTGGAAAATAAAGTTTTTGAAGACTTAGAGCTTCTCCCTCCTTATGGCCCCAAAAATCCTTCCCCTCTTTTTTTAGGAGAAAAACTGCACCTTCTGTCTTCTCCTCATATCGGCAGGAGGCACTTCAAGACAGTGCTTGGGTCAAAAGAAGGAGGAGAGGAATTTGAGGCTATAGGATTCGATTTAGATAAGGAGAAACTTCAGATTATGGATTCGGGAGAGATAGATATGATTTTTACTCCCAGGATAAACCGATGGGGAGGAAAAAAGAAATTACAACTTGAAATTAAAGATGTGAGGAGAAGCCAATGATGGAACAAGAGAACCTAGTGAGGGAAATATCAGAGAAGATTAGAAGTATTCCAAATTTTCCTAAAAAGGGAATACTCTTCCGGGATATTACCCCTCTTTTACAAGATGCTACTTCATTTAGCAAGGCTGCTGACCTTGTAGCTGATCATTACCAGATCAAAAGGGTCGATTTACTGGTTAGCGCTGAAGCTCGTGGTTTTATTTTAGGTGGCGCTATTGCCTATAGACTGGGAGTAGGCTTTATACCTGTTCGTAAACCAGGTAAACTTCCCTATAAGGTAAAGAGTGCTACCTATGATCTTGAATACGGAAAGGATACTCTGGAAATACATCAAGATGCTCTCAAAGAAGGTGATAAGGTTTTAATCTTCGATGACCTTCTGGCAACAGGAGGAACAGCCAAAGCCATCTGTGAATTAGTAGAAGGACTGGGAGGAGAAATAGTAGGAGTCTGTTTTTTAATCGAGTTAACTCCTCTAAAGGGAAGAGAGAAACTTAAAGGGTATGAAGTTTTTTCCTTGATTAAGTATTAGATGAAAGTAAGAAAACTTATTGTGGGGCCACTGGAAGCTAATTGTTATATACTGTGGGATGAGGAAAGTAAAGAAGCAGTAGTGATTGATCCGGGAGGAGAAGGAGAAAGAATACTTAAAGTAATAAGGCGAAATTCACTGAAGGTTATTTATATCGTTGATACACATGCTCATATAGACCATATAGAGGCCAATGATTTCATCAGAGAAAAAACGAATGCTCCCCTGGCTATTCATTCAGCCGATGTTTCTCTTTTAGAGGACCTTGAAGCGAATTTATCAACTATGATGGGAAATAGTAAAGCTTTCCTTCCTCCTACAGGTGTACTCAAGGACAAAGATAAGATAAAAGTGGGTAGATTTCACCTTCAGATTTTACATACTCCAGGACATACTCCGGGCAGCATTTGCCTTTATGTAGATAATAAACTCTTCACAGGAGATACTCTTTTTGCCGGAGGAATAGGCAGAACTGATTTCCCCCGTAGCAGCTTCAAACAATTGCAAGAGTCTATTCAAAAAAAGATATTAAAGTTTCCCTCAGAGGTAATCGTTTATCCAGGACACGGCCCTGAGACAACTATAGGCGAAGAGAAGAAATCTAATCCTTTTCTTTGAACTTAATCCTGCCTGGGGTAAGACTTTGTAAAAAATGGAGCAGGAAGCTTTGAAGAACCTCCGGGAGGGTAAGACCGTTCCTCTGGAAAAAGTAGAAGATGAGCTACTGCGAGATACGAAATTGGCTAAATAGCCAAGAATATTGGCTGAATAGCCAGAGCTATTCACCCGAGCATATTGACCCAGAATAGACGAACAACGAGATACGAGATCATGGATACATTAAAAGAGAAGAATGTTTTATTGGGGATAACGGGAAGTATTGCCGCCTATAAAGCAGCCGAAATCATAAGACTACTTCGAGAAAGGGAAGCGAGGGTTTATCCTATTATGACACAAGCAGCCACCCATTTTGTTCATCCCCTCACCTTTCAGACTTTAGCCTCCCGGAAGGTTACGGTTAAGCTGTTTGAAGAAAGTGATGAGAAAATAAGGCATATCTCTTTGGCTCAGTTGGCTGATGTGTTTTTGATTGCTCCTGCCAGTGCTAATATAATAGGAAAGCTCTCCCATGGAGTTGCTGATGATATTCTCACTACTACCGCTCTGGCCACCAAAGCTCCCATTCTTATAGCCCCGGCCATGAATAATGCCATGTATGAAAATCCCCTTCTTCAAGAGAACATAAAAAAACTGAAGGCCATCGGCGTGAGTTTTATCGGCCCGGAAAAAGGAAAATTAGCCTCGGGAGAGATAGGAATGGGGCGAATGAGCGCTCCCTCTCAAATTGTGGAATACTTGGAAAGGATTATTCAATCTAGAGATGACTTTAAGGAAAAGACCTTTTTGGTCACCGCTGGCCCTACCAGAGAGCCTCTGGACAAAGTTCGCTTTATCACCAGCTTCTCCAGCGGGAAAATGGGCTATGCTCTGGCTGAGGAAGGAGCATCCCGGGGAGCTAATATTATTCTAATCAGCGGCCCAAGCTCGCTTAATCCTCCTCGAAAGGTTGAATTTTACTCTGTGGAATCAGCGGTAGAGATGTATGAAAAGGTAATGGAAAAGCTCGCTCAGGTTGATGGGGTGATAATGGCCGCTGCTGTCTCTGATTATCGGCCTGCCAAAAAAGAGGCGGGCAAGATTAAAAAATCTTCCGAAGAAGGATTTATCCTGGAGCTGGTACAAAATCCTGATATTCTAAGGGAATTAGGAGAAAAGAAGAGGAATAAAATCCTGGTGGGATTTTGTGCAGAGACAAAGGATTTAGAAAGAGAAGCTAAGAAGAAGCTAGAGGCTAAGAATCTCGATTTGGTGGTAGCCAATGATTTAACTTTGGAAGGGGCTGGTTTCGAAGTGGATACTAACGTAGTAACCCTGATAGATAAAGAGGGTAAAGTGGAACATCTATCTAAGAGAAGTAAAAGAGAAGTAGCAAAGAGGATATGGGATAAAATAAAGAGGCTAATAGAATGAAAAGGAACAATCTTATGGCTAAAAAGAAAAGAATAATGAGAGTTATGGCTATTATAATGGCGGCTCTATTTTTTATGGCTCTTCCCTCCAGCGGGGAGGAGAAAAAAGTAGTTCAGGTTTTAAAACTAGAAGGGCCAATAAGTCCTGTAGCAGCAGAGCGGCTGGATAAGGCTTTGAGAATAGCCACCGAGAAAAAAGCTCAATGCCTCATAGTTCAGTTAGATACTCCGGGAGGATTGGATAAATCTATGCGCCAGATGGTCAAAGCAATAATGAACAGCGAAATCCCCATAATTGTTTACATTTCTCCCAAAGGAGCCAGGGCAGCCTCGGCAGGGCTCTTTATTACTCTAGCTTCACATATAGCGGTAATGGCT
>JAUVZS010000268.1:0-2740 GCA_030602435.1 Clostridia bacterium | reverse complement strand
TTCTTCCCTCTTTTTAGGGCTTGTTGACTCACTTTTTCTGGATCTGCTCCTTCCATTTTTCCATATTCTTCTGTTCTCTCTAAGTCTTCCGGTAGACCGTAGCCTCTTTTTATAGCCCAGCTTACTCCATCTCTTAACACTTTTTTTAGTTCATGGAAGGGTAGCTTAAGTGAGGAAGTGCACCCTACTCCGCAGGGAATGTTATTGAATAGAGCTGCCAATAGATTTGGTATCTTACCTCGTACATCAGGGAGAGTGAGGTTAGTCTTTACTAATCGCACTCCACAATTAGAAACCACGAAGTTATTAGCGATGAAATTATGATGAGGATGCTCTACGGTGAAGTCATAAACATAATTACCAAAATCCACTGTTTCTTTACTTATTATTTCATCCCATACCATTCCGGAATGTCCTAATCCTTCAGTGTGTTTCTTTAAGAATTTGCTAAAAGAGAGGGAATTGGAACTCACTCTTGGAGAGGTTTTTCTTCCTTCATAAATGGAGCGTTGGACAAAACGCAAGTTAATATAGGGGGAATTAATTTCTTTATAAATAGCCTTGGCTCCTATCCCCGTTTCTTTTTTTAATCTTACAGCTTGCGTAGCTATCTCGCTCCTATCTTTTATAATCAATTGTTTGAGCTTTAGAAATTGCACAGCTGCATTTGCGATAAAACGTCGTTTTTTGTTATATTCAAAGCTAATTTTGCTGTAGAGATTAATCATATTCTGCGTTTGGCCGGAAAGGATCAATCGGAGTCGATAAGATATTTCCCCTTGCTTATTTACATATTCATTTCTTTGGCTAATCTTTTGAGTTTTTACGCTAAATTCAGCTAATAAGGAGGAAATTTCCTCTAAAAATTTTCTTCCACTTTCCAAAAATCCTTCTTCTTTATTCATGGAAATAATTGGGCAATAGAAATTATAGTCATGATTCAACATGGTTTTTGGAGTGGATAACTCAGCGCCAAAGAAAGCAGCCAAGAAAAGTCTTTTTTGCCAGAGAGGAACCTTAGATATCCAGGAAGGGAGATGATAGTCTTGATTTGTCTTTCTACCTAAGGGAACTCCCAAACTAACTAAAAGGATGGCGAAGCTGCTTGATGCAACTTTACAGAAGGTTTCCTGATTGGTGAACTCATATTTGGCGTAAGGAGTGTTTATTTTATGCTCTCTTTTTCTGCGATAAATACGGGAACAATTATATCCAATAAATGAGATATCCCTTCTTATTTCCTCAAGCTCCTCGGGTTTACCATAAAAACCAGTAACACCCTTTCCTTTCTTTTTCACAAAGTGAATATTTCCATCTCCAAATACATATCCGATTATTTTTAATATATAAGGTAATTGAGGTGAATTATACTTCAGAGGCAAGAGCTCCCTTTTTTTTAGGTGAGAAATAATCTGATTTAATCCATTGCCAGCAGTGTCCTTTCCTAATTTCAGAAGTAATTCTTTTACTCTTTCTTCTTGAAGGATGGTCTCGTTGCTTGGCTTTTCGTAGGGAACTCCTTCAAATGGATATATAGCCACCTCATTTCCTATTTTCAACTTTTTTATTGCAACCATACCATCTCTGGTATAAAAGGGGTGGTCTTCAGTGGCGATGATAGTTTTGCCGGTTTTAGTAGTTATTTTACAGACTTCATTTTCAGGGAGCTTCTTTAATAAATTAACGATTTTGGTGCTGGTCAAGTTTTCTTTCTCGAAATTGAAACAATTTACCGGCTCCTTTGGCCATAATTTTTCAAATTCCTTGATCTTTAAGATGTAACCCAGAGGATGTAGGATTAAGGCATCCGGGGAAAGGCAGTTGATATCGTAGCCAATTCCTCCCGGAGAGATGACTCCCCCCTCATCAGGGTCAGTTGCAGCCACTCCCCCTATGCATAAACCGTAACCCCAGTGCATATCAGGCATAGCCAGGGAATACTTTATAATTCCAGGAAGATAGGCTGCGTTTTTTACTTGTAGGGGAGTGCGGTCTTTCTCAACAACTCTTATCATTTTCTCATCAGCGTAAAGAAGACCGGGTACCCTCATCCCTTCGGATTTGGGTATCTCCCAGCGATAATCATCAATCTTTTTTAAGTTAAATTCTTCAGCCATGATTCGTATCTCTTTTTATACATCAAATATTACCTGTGCTTCCCATCCCTGGCCAGTTTTCTTAACTTCAAGGCCGTGATAGGTGACTGCCTTTATCTCTGTTTTTAAGGTATGGCGAGACAAATCCAGTTTTTCTCCCCTCACCTTTGCCTTAAGACCTTTCTTACTAATTTCCTCTATATTGAACTCTCTCAGAAGATATCCCTCTCCATTAAATTTGTAAAGGAGATTTCGCAGCCAATCCGCCAGTAACTCGTCTGTCCTCTTTCCTTCAATTTCTACCCCTAGAGACTCTTTCACCTTTACCTTATCCAATTCCGTTAAAATATCAAACATACTGTAAGCAGCATTTTCGAACAAGCTCTCCAGGGATTCTCCCCATACTTTGATTCCCACATCAGCCGTATGGTTGATAAATTTATATTTCTTCTTCATCATCTGGATAGTATCATTTCCCTATATCCAAGTCAAGAAGTGCCTCAGGACATTTTCGTATATCGTATTTCGTATGTCGTATATCGTGAAAAAAATTTTAGGACGCACAATCGGCTCATAGTTCATTGGTCGTTGCTGGATACAACAAACGACGAGTTTGTCATTTCATCAAGGATGTGTATAATAAG
>JAUVZS010000034.1:0-8541 GCA_030602435.1 Clostridia bacterium | reverse complement strand
CTCCAGTAAGAGTACTTATAGGATCGTACTCATCAAGAGTAACATGCCTATGAGTTACATTTCCTGATGTAGTCCAACCGTCAAGTGTCAGGTTCGGGTCAAATCCAGAATTAAATACGAGATTCCTATAGAGGGGATAAGAAAGTGAATAGGTTGGGTTTGGTGGATTACTGAAATCATGTCCTGGAGTGGTATATGCATATCGATCAAATCCACTTGTTGAGTTTCCACTTACTACACAGTCTCCTACTATACTCCAACCTCCTGTAATTACATTATCAGTGACACGGCTTGCATAGGTATCATTCATCTCAACATCTCCCCAATCCATAGCACAACTTCCATTAACCATGTTCTCATATCTTAAGTTAAAATTATCTGGGAGATCACCCATCATTCCGGCTTCACCGCAGCCCCATATTGTATTGTGATGAATAATGAAATCGCTTGTACCACTGTCCAGGTAATGTCCGAATCCATATGGTGCCTCATTATCGTGCATCCAGTTATAACGGAATTCTGTGTTTCCACCATCTTCCTTAACTATATAAATCAATCCCAGATCTGTACTCAATATACCCGCATGAGACATATCATTGTACTCTATGAGGCAGGCATCAAGATCTTGAGCCTGAAGAGTTTCTCGCCCTGCATAAGAAATTGTATTCCAGCTTACAAGATTACGATTTCCCCTTACATAAACACAAGCATTGTAAGTCTGCATATAGTTTGCGTGATGTACATAAGAGTTTATCAGCGCATTATCAGCACCCTTCAATATAACACAGTTACCTGAGCTGTATGCTATTTCACTGTCTCTGATTGTGTTGTGGTGGCCTGTTAAAATAAGCCCTGTATCGTCTGAAACATAGGCTTTTTGAAGCTCATTTGTATGGGCAACCCATTCCGCTTTTATATCTTTCATCTCGCAGTAACTCGCATTTGCCATGTTTATAGCCGCACCAAAAATGTTTATGCCTTCTATATTGATATAGGAGCGATTGCTCAAGTCAAAGGCATATTCACGCTTTTTCACCTCAACTGTCTTATTGTCAGGATCTCCTCCTCCAGACACCCACAGGTACATGGTATTAGAACCAGCATTAAGATACCATTCCTTTGCCGTATCCAGTTCCCCAAGTACACCAGAGATATAAAAGGGTCTACCTGACTTAGGATTAACCTCACTCTCTGTATAGGGGAAAGGATTCAGGTAGACTGTATTCCCGCTTGATGATGAAACTGTGGTTGATATTGCACACCATGTTCCATGAACCCATACTGTTGTCCCTGTCCAGTAATCATCTGCATAACCAGATAATATACTGTCTGTTATGGAGGTGGTACTACCACCATTCATGGCTGTTTCTACAATATCAAAGACGCCATCAGATGTCCTGTTCGGCTTTTGAGCCAGGTGCATCATTACTCCATCCACAAAAACCTGGTTCTTTGGGCCTAAATCCCAGTTCACTGTTGCCTCATAGATGCTTCCTGAGTACCCGGTCCAACCTGTAACCTCCTCACATCCACTCACCGTCACTACCTCACCTGAATAGGCTTCAAACTTAATGGGATTAGAGGATGTACCTGAGCTAGCAGGTGCTACCATTTCTCCATAGGTACCGGCCCGAATGTAACAGGTATCACCGGCTGTCATTACATCTGCTGCCTTTTGTATTGTCTTAAAAGGCTCAGATATAGTACCAGGGTCTAAATCACTCCCTGATGGGGATACATAGTAGGTTGCTGCATTAGCCGCCAGGCTCATGCACATAAGCCCTATTCCTATTAGAAGCAATACTTTCTTTTTCATTTTCTTCTCTCCTTTATAAAATTTTTGACAGTATCAACTTCTCTCTTGTTCTCTTTTGGCAAAGCTTCTAAAAAGAGACTAATCTTTGGCCTCTCTTTGTACACTCTTTTGGCACACTCTTTTTTCTTTTTGCTCTTTTTTGAAAACTTTCCTTATATTCAAAAGCTAGTGGCCTTCTTTATCTTCGGTGTCCCTCACCTCACTTCTGGCCATATTTTTAGCTTTTCCCTTTCTCAGCTATACTTTTATTTATTCACCCTAATCAATTGTGTACTCTTTGCATCTATGTACAATTATGGATTATACAATTTCTTTGCCAACTTTGAACTTATTAAAGAAGTGCTCTTAGTTAACTAGTTTACTGGTAAGGATTTAGAGGTTTTTAAAGGCAGGACACTTTTATTACGACAGGTAATTTTCTTCCTCATTTTGGCCAATTTTGTACATTTTAAATAGAAAAAGTTCTCTTAAAAATGCTTGATTTTTAGCTCCTGAAGAGCTTAAAGATAAGTGGACAATAATGTCCATCCTCCATAAAAACTATCTTTATTCGCTGAACTTTAGTTCTTATCTAACTTTTATCCTCTGGAGAGCCTGCAAAGATGGACAATATTGTTCATCTTTATACAAAATTGTTCTTGTTCAGTAAACTGGAATGAATTTCAGGGGACGAGTTTTATGCTTGCTATCACAAGTAATATTAGGTAAGGTAAGAAGAAAACTAAAAGAAGGTGAGTGACTTGGTAAAGCAACTCTTATTGACTTAAGGCGCAGCCAATGATGATTCCCATGATTAATAGAGTTAATGTTTTTGTTTGCTTTTTTGTTTGCTCTTCCGTTTTCAATTCCTTGGTTTTAAGGTTGGCCAGCTGTTTTTCTATAAGCTCCAGGGTATCGGAAAAACCATAAGTTTGACTCTTTTCTATGGCTTCTTCAAAATATTCTTTTGCCTTCTCATATTCTCCCAGTTTTTGATAAGCCAAACCTTTTTCATAAATCTCGGTTATCCTGGTTTTTATTGATTTGCGCTTTTCTATTAAGTCCTGCTCTTCCAGCTCTTCTGGCAGAACATAAGGAGTAACAAATATTAATAGATCCGTCTTCCCCTTGACGATTTTCTTGGAGCGGAAAAAAAGACCAAGGAAAGGAATGCGGGATAAAAAGGGAGTTCCTTCCATAGTTTCTATCTCTATATCTCTGAGGAGTCCGCCGATGATAATTGTCTCCCCATCATTTACCCTTATTTGAGTTTTTGCTTCTCTGACACCTATTATGGGAGGAGCGCCAAGAGAAGGAGGGGCTCCGCTGATCTCATTAACCTGGGGCTGTAGGTCCATAATTACCCCTCCCTCCCTCAAATAAGGAGTAACCAGAAGAGTGGCTCCCACCTCATAAAACTGAGTAGTCTCCTTCCACTCTTCCTCTACATATGTTTTTGTAATATAAGGGTACTTATCTCCTACAAATATCTTTGCCTCCTGGCCATCAAGAGTAACTATATTAGGGCTGGAAAGTACATTAGCCTTACCCTCAGTAACAAGCATGTTTATCACTCCCCTCAGTGCCTCCTCAGCAGTGCCAAAGATTATCCCCATCCCTGTAGCGAGGGTGGAGAAGGTTGAACTCTCATATTCATGGCCCACTGTTAGGCCCAGGGGGTAACCTTCATAAGCTCCCTCCCATCTCCAGTTTATACCTATATCCTTTAGGGCATCCAGGCGAACTTCTATGAATTCTGCTTTAATCATAATTCGCTTAGGTTTTACATCTGCTCTTTTTAAATAGTCCTCCACTTTTTTTATGGTGGAAGAAGAAGCAGTCACATAGACAGAGTTACTTAGACCCTCTATAAAGAAACTTTCCGGCTCTTTGACCATCTTACTTAAGGCCTCGTAAAGAATATTCTTTTCTTCTATTTCTATTGTACCCACATATTTTAACTGAAATCGTTCCTCCTTCAGAAATTCAATATCTAATTTAACCGCAATTTCCTTTATTCTCTTTACGCTTTCAGGAACATCAACGAGAATAAGAGCATTAGCTCTTGAGTCTATCTGTATAGCTCCTGAAGGGGAAAGAAGACGCTGGCAAATCTCCACCATTCTTTCTGCTTTGCTGTATTCTAAGAGGATAACTTCTGTTACTCTTTCTTTGAGAAGTTCTTCTTGTGAGAGCACCAGGATAATACCATCCTTCTCCTTATAGCCAAATCCAGTTCCCTCCAGGAGTGCATCCAGAGCTTGAAAGAGCTCCACATCCTCAAGGCGCAATGTAATTTTACCCCTTACTTTTTCACTTATAACTATATTTAAACCCGTTTTCTCAGCAATCAATCTTAAGACATTGTAAAGCTCCTCCCCCTTGACGTTCAAAGATATGATTGCCTCTGAAGGTAGGATCGTATCCCCGGCATCTTCTCCTTGAGCAGCTGCGCTCAAAAAGATAAAAAATATAGCTAGTATAGTTAGCGCAAAGACCATTTTTTTCTTAAATCCTCTTCTCTTTTTATGCATCTACTTTCCTCCTTTAAATTCGTTGCTCGTTGCTCGTATCTCGCGCCCCCTCACCCTACAATGTGCGATGAATCGCACCACTACCCCCAGGGAAGAGGGAATTACCAATCATCCCATGGTAGAGCCAAAGCAGACTTAATCGAGTGCCAGGACAACAACCACGTCTTCCCTCTCCAGAGTAACTGTATTTTGTCCAATTTCACTAACGGTTAAACCTCCTATCGTCTCCCCCACTCTCAAAACTCTTCTATTAATTATAGCCAGCGAAGACTCAGAATCAGATATAATCCCAGTTAGCAGGAACTGAGAGGGTCTAATGTTCAGCTTCATTATTAACTGCTGAATTTTTCTAACGTTCTCAGGGACATCGATGAGGAGTAAAGCATTAGTACTTCCCTCTATTTCTATAACTCCCGAAGGAGAAAGAAAACGTCGACAAATATTCTTTACCTCTGCTACTTGAAGATAGTTTAAGAAAATAATTTCAGTCACTGGCAAAGGCTTTTCCTCACTGGCTTCTTCTTTAATTTTTTCCAACTCAGTTATTATGATAATCCCATCCTTTTTTTGATAAGTAAATCCCGTGTTCTCCAGAATAGTCTCCAGGACTTGCCAGAGATTGGCATTCTTAACCCGCAGGGTGATTTCATCCTTTATTTTTTCCTTTATAACTATACTCAAATCAGCTTCTTCGGCAATTAATCTCAGGAGGTCATAGACCTCCATCTCCTCAACATTTAAAGATACAAGCGGCTCCCCCCCAGCCTCTTTTCCCCAAGCAGGTGCGCTCAAGGAGATAGAAAATATAGCTAGTATAGTTAGCGCAAAGACCATTTTTTTCTTAAATGCTTTCTTTTTATGCATCTACTTTCCTCCTTTAAATTCGTTGCTCGTTGCTCGTGCCCCCTCACCCCTTTCTTAGCGTATAGCGGGTAGCGCTTAGCGTATAGTGTCGCTTCGCCCTCACCTTAATCTTCTCCCCAGAGGGGGGAGGGAACACGAGAATCGAGAATCCACCATCGAGCATCGAGAATCTAGAGCTCAATAAAAAATTCTTTAGACTGATAACGGATGAGAATTCCCTTAAAATCTATCCTCACTATTTCAAAATCCTGGAGAGTATCACCTTCTTTTACTATCTGGTTATTAACGAAAGCCAGAGGACGAGTTTCATCCCAGGCAATACCCTTCAGTGATAATTGGGGAGGATTTATGGGAGTAGATGTTTTTGTCTCTGCGGGAAGAGTTGTTTTTGCCTGTGTTGACCTAGTTTTTGCTAGTCCGGCCTCTGTTGTTTTAGCCTCTGCTGGCTCTTCCTTGGGTGGAAGGGTCAGAGGATCTCGCCCCCCCTTATGATAGAGGAGCATCTCTCTCATCTTCTTCTCTTCTTTGGCCCAGTTTGAAAAGCAAAGAATAGTCTCTTCAGCTTTTCTCTTTAACTCTTCAGAAGAAATTAGCTCTAAGGAAGCCAATTCTTTAACCGGTGAGGTTATCACTCCCTTTCTAATTTTAAAAGGTACAATCCCCAGAACAAACATCCATGCTCCCACTAAAACTGCTACTAAAACTGCTAAAATTATTAACTTCTTTTTCACTTTTTATCCTTCGGATAACAAACCGATTGTAGACACAGTTAATCGCATCTCGCATTGGGATAAGTTTCGCTCTGAAGAGATAGTGAGAGTCTCTATGCGATAAAACTCCCTTGAGCTTTCTACTCTGCTGATAAATTCACCCAGTTGATCATAACTCCCTCGCAGGCTCATATCCCAAAAAGAAATAAGTAGATTCTCTCCTCTTTCTTCAGAAGAAGGCCTAATTGAAACCACATCAACCTCACTTACTTTGGCTATTTCCATCAAAGTAGCCGGAACTACCAAATCTATCTTTTCCTCCTTTTCTTTTGTCAGAAAACGAGAAAGGCTCTCACTGATGAGAGCCTTCTTTTCTTTTAACTCACTAATCAGAGAAGAAAAAGCCTCAAGTTCGCCGCAGAACGCCTTCTTTTCCTCCAGGGTAAGCTTTATCCTTCTTAGCTCACTCTCTTGAGTTCTAACTGCTAAAAAATAGAGCAAAACCAGGCTTATTCCTCCTGCCAGGATCAAAAACCAAATTTTTCTATCCAATAATTTACTACTCATAAACCCTCTTCTTTAACTAATGGGCAAGAAAGCCAAAAACCCACTGTGGATTCCCCTCCCTTTCTCTCCATGGTGGTAGTTAAATTAACTTCTCCTAGAATCCTGCTAAAGGCTGAATTTTCCTTAAGCTCCTGAGTAAAGTTTTGCACGGAGCGAAAACCCTCGCTATTACCGGGTAGAGCAAAACCCTCCAATATCAAACTTCCCAAAATAGAAGATGCTTCCCCGGATGCTTCCTTTCTCGAGAGCTTGATAGATATCTTACTTAGCCAAATATTATCCGGGATAAGCCTGCTAAGAGCCTCTAGCTTTGGTGTCCACCAGATTTCTTTTCTTGTAAGCTCGGTAATCAAGGATATTTTCTCATATAAAGAATCCCACTCCTTTTTGTACTCCATTACTTTAAGGACCTCTTTGTTTAGCAGAGGAGAGTCTTTTGAAATTGAAGCCAGCTCATTTTGACAGTCTTTGATTCCATACCAGTTATTTATGTAGAGATGTCCCATAAACGCCCCGCAAAGGATAAAACCCAGCAGAAGGCTGGCGAAGATTATTCGCCTCAAGACTTTCAGTCTGTAAGTAACTACCCTATCACGAATGAAATTTAATTGAAATTTCATTTTTAATTTTTATCCCTTAGAAGACCCAACTTTACTCTGTTAGAAAATCCCGGTACCAGGTCCCCCTCACCCTCTCCCCATTCTTAGCGGGTGGCTGAATAGTTAGTACTTGGATTGGACTCATTATCATTTTTATGAGTTTTTTTACTATTCACTATTCACTAAATACTATTCACTAATTAAAGCTTCTCCCTCAATCCCAACCCAATAGCAACGGCTAAAAGATAACCTTTATTTTCAGCCAAACCAGAGGGATATTCTACATCTTTTAAAGGATTCCATTCTTCCACAGGTAGCCCCAGGGCTTTGGAGAATGAATCCGTGATCCCTGAAGCTGCAGCCGCTCCACCAGTGAAAAAAATTTTCCCTACCTTATTTTTCCTCTTCCTGGCCTCATAATAATGGATAGAACGGCGAATTTCCCCAACTGTTTTCTCTAATATTTTTTTGTCTTTCAAGTCAAGAGGAGCTTTTAAATCTAAAGCAATGTCCCTTAAAAAATGCAGGCTTCCTTTATTTAAAATGACCAGGTTAACTAATCTTGCTCCAAGATTTAAGACCATCACACTCTCCTGGGAAGCTATATTCTTCAGTCTTAGAAAACAGTTAGCTAAAGCCATAGAATCAATATCAATAGCTATAGGATTAAGGCCGGCCTCCCGAAGAATATTCAGACGATGGCCTACTATCACCCTGGGTATAGCTACAAAGAGGATATCCTCTTCTTTCTTTTTTTCCTGATAAGGCGAAAGGGCTTGAAAGTCAGTATCCATCTGAGCCAGTCTATCAGATATTATCCGTTCAGCTTCCAGCCTAACCGTACTCTCCAAGTCCTTTTCTGAAAGGAGAGGAAATTTAAAGTACTGGATGATGAGAGAAGAACCAGCTAGAGAGGAAACTGTATCCTTAGCTTTAACATGGTTTTCCTTTAGTGAGCGTTTGATAACTTGAACAATAGCATCTTTTTTCGTAATCTCGCTGGCTGTTCCCAATCTGGGAATAGGATTATTAATTACTCCCACTTTATCTAATCTTATCTTATCATCACTCTGGCTCAACTGAGCCAGTTTTATGAGACTTGATCCAATATCCACACTTACTATGTTTTTAAGCATAGATTAACTCCAAGTTATACCTCAGGACAATTTTCTTCTGTCGCTGTATAGAAGCCTTGGATTGTTTCTGCTCGACTTCTCGCTTCGGGAAAAACACAAACTCGTCACTTCGTTCCTCAAACAGTGTGTTTTTCTTTTTCCTCCGCTCGAAGCCTCGTTAAAGTAGCTTCTCTAAGGCTCCTTCAGAAAATGTCCTTCGGCAAGCGTATTTAAATTCCTGGTATAAGTTACTATAGTTCTTTCCACTGCCTGAGCGTAATATACCAGTCCGGCCACCCGGCAATCATACCCGGCGGCAGGTCAGTGGCTAAATCAGGCACCTGGATAACCATAGAC
>JAUVZS010000178.1:0-4011 GCA_030602435.1 Clostridia bacterium | reverse complement strand
AGCCATTGTCAGAGCAGCCAGGCTGATGAAAAACAAAAAGGGAAACATAACTTGAGTTAACTTAATAGCCAGATGCATCTGGGAAGATATCTGCCTGAAGCCAACAGCTAAATAAGGCACATATCCCCAAGCAAAAAAGATTCCTATCCCTACTACACCCAATAAGAACAAAATAAGAAAATTAAGGACATTGTTAGCTAGTTTACTTGCCTCATCTTCTCCTTTTTTAGAAAGCCATTCACTAAAGACAGGAATAAAATCGGTACTCAATGCTCCTTCCGCTAGAAGTAATCTAAAGAAATTAGGTAGAGTAAAACCAATCCAGAAAGCATCTGTAGCCGCTGAGCAGCCAAATACATAAGCGATGACCTGAAGTCTCACCAGACCAAGAATACGAGAGAACAAAGTTCCCAACCCTACTATTCCAGCTGCTTTGATTACCTTATCTTTATTCAAGTTGCTGTCCTTCGGTTGCAAAATTTTACCAATGTGGTATAGTAATTTTAATTGATTAACTTCACCCTTAGAGTGAAGGTTTAGGAGATAACTATGCCCATTCTTAAATCAAGCAAAAAAAGAGCCAAACAGGATCAACGAAAAAGAGAACGCAATCAAGGTATAAAGAGACAAACCAAAACTAGTATCGGGAAGTTAAAGGAGTTAATCAATCAGGGAAAAAACGAAGAGGTAAAAAAATCTCTTCCTTCCGTTGTAAGTCTTATCGATAAAGCAGTATCTAAAGGGGTCTGGCATAAAAATAAAGCAGCTCGAGAAAAATCTAAACTTATGAAAAAATTAGGATAAAGGTACGCTATCTTTTACCACTCCCAGGGAATAATAGGGAATCATATTCTCCTCTAACCACTTTAGGGATTCTAAGGGTGAGAGTCTCCAGCAGATAGGACAGGGAGAAAGAATCTCCACCAAGGAAAATCGATTTTTTTCTATCTGAAGACGAAAAGACTTCTTTATAGCTTTTTTAGTTTTTCTTATATTAACAGGATTATTTACAGCTATCCGTTCTAAATAGCTGACTCCAGGAAGAGAGGAGAGCAACTCGCACACTTTTAAAGGATAACCCGCTTCTTTGGCATCTCTTCCAAAAGGAGTGGTGGTTGTCTTCTGGCCTAACAAAGTAGTGGGAGCCATCTGGCCCCCGGTCATTCCATAGGTGGCATTGTTGATAAAGATTACACTGAAGGGCTCTCCCCGAGAAGCAGCATGCACAATCTCCGCCGTTCCTATAGAGGCTAGATCTCCATCCCCTTGGTAAGTGAAAACTACCTTTTCGGTTTGGACTCTTTTTATACCTGTGGCTACAGCAGGTGCTCTACCATGAGCTACTTCCACCATATCAAAATAGAAGTAATCATAGGCAATTACCGAACAGCCTACCGGACAGATACCGATTGTCTTTTCCCTTATTCTCAACTCATCCACTATCTCACAAATTAGCCGGTGTACAATTCCATGACCGCATCCTGGGCAATAATGAGTGGGCGAGTTCCTCATTGACTCTGGTCTCTTGAATTCTATCCTCACTTATCTTCTCCATTCTTCCCAAATCAAACGGACCAGCTCCTTCCCAATTTCCCTACAGGTCTCATTTTTAGCTTCATCCTCGGTCTGGATCATCCCTACCAAAGAATAATCAGTCATCTTTTCTATCTTTACTAGAACTTCCCTTTCTTCTCCCGAAATTAATAAAACCTCAACACCTATCCTTATTCTATATTCTTCTGCTCCTGCTGCTCCAGATAGTAACTCTTTCAAGTAATAATCAACCCTCCCTTCTAAAATCAAGTCAGCTTCATTCTCCTCTACTATATCTAGCCGTCCATCGAGAAGAAATTCCTCTATTACTAAGCTGGTAAGGGTTTCCTCAAGTCCATATTCAAAGGTTTCGTTAAGGAAGGTAGGTATAGCAATCTTTGAGATACTGGAAGGAAAAGGGGCCTGCCACTGATAACGACAACCTCCAAAGAGAACCAAGAGTGAGAATAAAATAACTACCCCTAGCTTCAACAACTTAATTTTCTCTTGCATAAGTCCTCCCCTCTAATTAAGTTTTCTTTTCAGATCCCTTTTCTCTAGAAAAGAGTCCTTTGCCAAAGGCTTCCATGATATCAATAGGTAAAGGAAAAACTATGGTAGAGTTCTGCTCTGTAGCTATATCAGATAAAGTTTGCAGGTATCTTAATTGGATAGCCTGAGGATATTTGCCAATAATTTTTGCTGCCTGGGACAGTTTTTCCGCTGCTTGATATTCTCCCTGAGCATTAATAATTTTGGCTCTTCTTTCCCGTTCTACTTCAGCCTGCCTGGCCATAGCCCGTTTCATAGTATCAGGTATTTCGATCTCCTTTACCTCCACCACACTAACTTTAATTCCCCAGGGGTCGGTTTGGTCATCAACGATTGTCTGCAGCTTTTCGTTCAACTTCTCCCTCTGAGAAAGTAACTCATCCAGCTCCACTTCTCCTACTACACCTCTTAGAGTAGTCTGAGCAATCTGCAAGGTAGCAAAACGAAAGTTTTCTATCTCCACCACAGACTTGCAAGGATCTATAATCCTGAAATAGATTACCGCGTTTACCTTCACCGGAACATTATCCTTGGTAATGACCTCCTGAGGCTGCACATCGAAGTTCACTGTTCTAAGGCTAACTTTAACCATCCTATCCACGATAGGAATGAGGAAAAAAAGTCCTGGCCCTTTGGCCCCCACTAATCTACCTAATCTGAAAATTACCCCTCTTTCGTACTCGGTCACTATCCTGATAGAAGCCATGAGGATAATGATTCCCACTACCACCAAAAATATTAATAATTCCATTTTAACCTCCTTTTAATCGTATATCGTATGTCGTATATAGTATATCGTTTTTCAAGAGAAACAAAATTTTCGGTTTATTTACATCTGTAGTAACACAGTCACTGTGCTTCTATATTTGTATCTTATTGAAAACAAGCTTTGTCTACCTATGATGTAAAATGAGCTATTACTCTCTTCTCTTACCACTATATACGATATACCATATACTATATACTGCATTTCTTAACTATCAACCTCATCCCCTCTACTTTTACTACTTCTACTTCTTCTCCTTTTTTAATCGCCTCCTCACCCTGTTCAAGAAGAGCGTTCCAGATTTCCCCATGGATCTGAATCTTACCCTTGGGACTAATGTCACTTTTAGCAACTCCCTTGCTCCCTACCAGACCTTCCATGCCAGTAACAGGCTTTCTAAACTGGGCCTTTATAGCATAAGAGATAATGAATATAAAAATGGAACTTATTACCGCTACCATAGTAACGATGTATTTTAAGGAGATAGAGATATAGATGGCAGAGGGACTTATAAGCATAAGGGATCCTAAAGTTAGCGCAATAATTCCGCCAATAGTTAAAGCTCCATAAGAGGGAACCTCAACCTCCAGAACAAAAAGAACAATGGCTAAAATTATGAGCAGAAGGCCAGCTAAACTAAAGGGAAGAATCTGCAGGGCAAAAAAAGATAAAATCAAGCAAATTGCCCCACTAATTCCGGGCAAGAAAGCCCCCGGATGAAAAAACTCCAGAGCAATCCCTAATATTCCCACCATAAGCAAGATATAAGCTATGTTAGGGTCAGCCAGGGCCTGAAGAACTTTTTCTCGAAGGGTCATTTTTGTATAGTCAAGGTCAGTTCCCTTCATTTCTAAGCTAAGGTGAGTTTTTGCTATCTGGACACTTCTTCCATCTAACTTCTCCAAAAGATCTTCCATATCTTCAGCTATAAAATCTATTATTCCAAGTCTTAAAGCCTCCTCGGCTGTTAGTGAGGCACTTTCTCTTACTGCTTTTTCCGCCCATTCAACATCTCTTCCTCTTCTTTGGGCAATGGACTTAATATAGGCAGAGGCATCGTTGACTACTTTTTCCTCCATCTCTTTACTCAACCCCCCTCCTATGCCCAGAGCCACAGGATGAGCTGCTCCCATATTGGTACCGGGAGCCATTACCGCTAT
>JAUVZS010000173.1:0-4062 GCA_030602435.1 Clostridia bacterium | reverse complement strand
TTGGGGAAACTCCCATACAAAGTAGGTTGTTAAATTTCCTCTTGCAAAAATCCCTCTAATCCTGTATAACCCTACATTAGAGAAACTAGCATCTTAAAAATCTTACCTTTGGTGTCTACTTTGAATCAGCCCAAATTCCCTGAAAAAAATGAAAATATTGGAGGTGATGTGGGAGGAAGATCCAATGGTCTGGTATGTTTTTTGGTTAGTTTAAAGAAGTAAAGTGCTATAAGTTTCGTCTTTGTATAACAAATGCGAATCTAAGGTGAGGATAGGTTATTTAAAATAAGGGGTCAAGCCTATCTATCAATCTTTAGAACAACAACCGTATCGATAGGATCTGCAACCTTGAGAGGTATAACGTGTTTCGCCAGTATTTATGCATTAAAGAACCTATTTTGCTTAACTTTTTGCCGAAGTTTTGATAGGTCTTAAATTTCACTTCTAATTAGATTTTTTGATCTCTTTAAGAGGTTTATTCCAAGCATTAAAAACAGCCTGTATGTTTTCCTTAGAGTTATTTTTTCCCCACTCACATTGTGCAATAACCCCCCCTCTTCCATCGTCAAGAGCTCTTCTTACTCGGTAGACATCTTCAGTTATTTTATCTACATTACCAAAGGAAAGAAGCCTTCTATCAATTTCTCCCCAAAATGTAATTTTACCTTTGCACCTCTCTGCAAGTTTTTCAATATCCATACAGAAAAGCTGGCAGTTTACAGCATCAATTCCAATTTCTATTATATCATCAAAGACCGCTTCTATATATCCATCAGAATGAAAAAATACATACTTATTATACTTATGAACCAGATCGCAATATTCTTTGTAAAGGGGTTTCAAAAACTCTCTCCAAAGAGAAGGGGCAATCAACAAGCTACTTTGAGCTCCCCAATCATCCATCATAAAAATGCCATCTACATCTGCTTTGAGCCACATTTTGATATGTTTTAGGTTGTATTCATGGATCATATCACGAAGCTTGAACGTCTCTTTGCTTCCATAGGCTAAATCTATAAAAAAATTCTCAGTCCCCCTAATGAATTGCATCCTCTCAAAAGGACGTGCACAAATATCAGAAAGCATAAATCTGTCACTTTCCGCGCAGCTTTTGTTAACCTCACTTAAATCAGTAGATTCCAGGTATTCCCAAGGAGGAGAGAATTTATCTATTTTAGATAGATCATCCAATATCGGTTCTTTAACCTCTCCAGCTACCCCATCTTCGCCAACATACCAGACACTTCCCCATTCATCAACATATTTTCCTTTCTTATGAAGGGTATCCAATGGATGATTTCTTACAGATGATACCAGTATTGTAGACTTCCCTTTCTGTCTATCACTTACTCCAGCTTTAAATTTAGGAGTGCCTATATCCATAGGCATTTTTTTAAGCAGATTTTCCAGTTCTTTTTTCTGAGTCATCTCAACTGCTGGTAGCCACCACAGGTCTCTTGGCGCTCTATCAGGATAATCAAATTCAAGAGTCTTAATTACTCGTTCTCTCCCTGTCATCTTACTCTCCTGGTAAAAGTTATTATCTACTCCCATCTTCCCATTTAGCTCCCTCATCCAGCATAGTTAAGTAGTTTTCCACGGGTATATAGTTAGCTATAGAATTCCCTGAGCCTAAGGCATAACCTCTACCAGGCATACATTTATCTAAGATATCTCTCACGTACTTACGCAATTCGCTTTCCTTTAGCCGGCACATTTTATCCATATCTACTCCACCCAATGCAGATATTCTATCTCCATATTCTTTTTTAAATTGGGTAACCGGTGTAATTCCATCTTCAAAGGAGTGTTTAGCATCTATTTTTACATCTTGAATTAAATCCTCTATTATGGGCTCTATGTAACCACAAGTATGAAGTAGATATAGAAGACTATGAGCATGGGCTAATTGAGCGATTTTCTTATGCCAGGGCAGAACATATTTCCTCAAAAACTCTGGAGAAAAAAGGGTAGCAGTTTTAAAACCCATATCATCTCCCTGGAAAAAACCGACTAATTTTTCCAACCCGATAATTTTTTTATACCATCCATAAATTAACTCTCCCACTTTATTAAATGTTGCTTTAACTAACTCAGGATTATCGTATAGGAGATAGCAAAGATTTTCATATCCCAAAAGTTCATTTTCGACAATCTCTAAAATACCCATACAAGGACAACCAAAAATTCCCATTCCTTCCGGCAAATTTTTAGAAATAAATTCAAAGGACCACAAGTTTATTTTATCAAGGGAAGGCCAGGGATATTTTTCAAAATCTTCCCAAGAACTTATTATTCCCCTACCTTCCTCAGCCCAGTTTCTCTCCTGAGAAAGAGAATCTCTATCTTTTCCTTTCCTTACTTTCTTTTTGAAAACTAAACCTGCTGAAAGGCGGAAGTCTCCACTAACCCGAATTCCATCATAACCTAAACGGTACCAGTAATCAATATAATTTTTTAGATACTCCTCTTCAGCTTTTCTATCGCCAAGAGAAGGCTCTATCCATTTTTTCTTTAGTTTCTTTTCTGTTATATACCTAATGACTTCCTTATCAATGTGAATTTCTATGAAATGGACGCGTCGAGAAGCTTTCCTTCTTAGAATAACCTCTTTAAAGTCTTTTATATTTGGCTCAGGATGTTTCAGTGGAATTTTCATTGTCATAATAATTTCCTTCTATATTTGTTACTATTCAGCCACCAAGACACAAAGACACCAAGATAAATGCGTGAATGTGTTGATGTGTAAAAGAGGCAAAGGGCTAAAGGCAAAAGGTTACCAAGTTCATTATAAACTTCATAAAAACCTCTAAGAATAATGGCTGTGGTTTTTTGTGTTTAAACCTATTTATTCATCTGCGTAAATCCGCGGCTGAGTAGTAACAAAATGAGTTCAAATTCTTGTGGAGTCCCATTTAGAAAAAGCTTTTTCTGCCCTATTGCGCAAGCTCCAAATTTTATCTCTTTTAATAGGCCTTTCGTCAAATATGGCCGAACCTATGACAAATGTATTAACGCCTGCATTAGCCATATTAACGATAGATTTCTCATTTACACTCCCATCTGCTTCAATATCTATATTAATTCCCTTCTTCTGAATTATCCGTCTGAGACAAAGAGCTTTGTCCAGTACTGCTGGAATATAATCAGCACTTTTTACTCCGGGAGTCTTGCGACCGGGGTTCACCATCATCAGTAAAACTACATCTAAATCCGTTAGTATATTTTCAATCGCACATATAGGTGTAGCTGGATTTAAAGCGATGCCCGCCTTCCCACCTTTTTCTTTAATTTCTTGGATTACCTCATAGATATTTGTGCATGATTCAGGGTGAACACAGATAATATTTCCCCCTGCTTTGATGAATACTTCCACATATTTTATAGGATTAACTATCATCATATGGACTTCAAAAGGAATAGAGGTTAAAGATCGCAAGGCCTTAATTTCTAAGTAGCTTAGCCCAATACTGGATACAAAACTTCCATCCATTATATCAAAATGCATTCGATCTGCACCAGCCTTCGTTAAAATTCGAATTTCTTCCCCAAGTCTGGTTAAATCAGCACACATCATTGATGGAGAAATCTTTATTAGACCCATAAACGAACCTCCTGTTTTACTCCAAATTGGCGTGAGCTTTCCACATCTCCTTTTCGCTAATGTTAAGTTTTTTTTGAAGAATCATACTTATGCAATCACCAAATATAAGAAGAGCTTGTTCGAAAAGATTAGTCATAGGCTGCGCAGAGGCAGGCTCATCAGGGGTCTTTGACATCATAAGTCTTCGTTTGGTAGTAGATGGAATCCTTACCGAAATATCCGCTATTTTCTTTAGAGTTGAATCTTTTGCTGCAGTAATTAGGGCAACTTTAGCCCCCTGCTTCTTAGCCAATTGAGCAACCGTCACAGAGGTAATAGTTTCTCCTGAGCCTGACCCAGCTAATAGTACATCTTTATTTGATATAGCCGGTATCACTGTTTCCCCTACCACGTAGGAATCTATTCCCATGTGCTTTATTCTTTTAGCAAAGGATTGCATCATAAGCATAACCCGTCCC
>JAUVZS010000043.1:0-7936 GCA_030602435.1 Clostridia bacterium | reverse complement strand
AGCTTCGGTAATTATGCGAATTACAGGCTCTGTACCCGAAGGTCTTATATGAATCCAACCCTCCTTCAGAGTAATCTTGACTCCATCAAGAAAATCGAGTTTTTCTCCTTTAAATTCTTTCCTCAGTCTGGCCTTAAGTAGAGAAAAATTTCCTTTAGTAAATTCCAGTTTTTTCTTAACCATGTAATAGCGAGGAAGTTCACCAGCTAACTTCGAGATTGGCTCATTAGTCTCGGCTAAGTATTCTAATAATAAGGCAATAGCGGCAATTCCATCACGAGCATAATGGACCTCGGGAATAATCACTCCTCCATTGCCCTCTCCTCCTATTACAGCTTTTTTCTCTTTCATACAACGAGATACATGAATATCGCCTACCTTTGTCCGCTGCACTGAACTACTGAATTCTCCTGCTATATCATCCAAAGCTTGAGTGGTAGAAAGATTGGTAACTACTAATCCTTTTCTTTTGCTAAGAACAAATTTGGTTGTTAAAAGAAGAGAATAATCTTCAGGTAAAATCTCTCCCTTCTCTGTAACCACAGCCACTCTATCCGCATCTGCATCATGAGCAAAACCTATATCTGCTCCTTCAGATTTAACTACTTCAGAGAGTTGTTTTAGGTTGGGAGGAGTTGGTTCAGGAGGATGGGGAAAGATACCATTAGGCTCACAATTAAGTTCTATTGCCTCACACCCTAATCGCCGAATAAGCTGGGGGCTAATGAATGAGGCTGCACCATTACAAGCATCAAGGACAACTTTAAATCTTCTATCTTTAATTTTTCTCCTCGGTACAGTGTTCAAAACTTTGTTCAGATGATTCTCTATAGCCAAGGTATTCTGATGAACCTCTCTTATTTTATCCCATTTTACACGGGGTATTCTTTCTTTTGCGTAGATTTGAAGAAGCCTCTTACCTTGTTCGGGATAAAGAAAAAGCCCATCAGAGCGGATGAACTTTAAAGCATTCCATTCTGCAGGATTATGACTTCCGGTGATAGCAATGCCCCCGCTAGCTTCAAGCTTTTCCACCATAAGCTGCAAGGAAGGCGTAGGGCAAACACCAATGTCTACGACTTCGCAACCGCTGGAAAGTAAACCACTGAAAACAGCATACCTAAACATCTGATTTGATGTTCGGGTATCTAAGCCTACTACAATCATTCCCTCTTGAGTAAGTCTACCAAAGGCAGCAGAAAACTTAGCTACTACTTCGGGGATAAGAGCTTCCCCCACTATTCCCCTTACTCCGGAGACACTAACCATTAAAGAGCTCATCCTGGATTCGGTAATTTTCATTGGTTGCCTCAGAAAATAGTTTCCCTAAACTTTAAAGCGTGTCGCTCGTCCGAATCTGACTTCATTTTTGAGTTATATTCTCCCAGGCAGACTGAGCAGCCATTTTTTCTGCTTTTCTCTTGCTGGGCCCCCATCCCTTTCCTAATACCTTTCCTTTGACTTTTACTTCTATCTTGAACTTCTTGCTGTGGTCAGGACCAATCTCCTGGATTACCCGATATCGAGGAAGAGTTTTATAGGTAGATTGAGTATATTCTTGAAGACAGGATTTAAAATCCCTTATTTCACGGAACTTCTTTTTTTCTTTAGCGAATAAGTCTAAAATAAAAGACCTTGCCCCCTCTAATCCTTTATCTAAATAAAGAGCTCCAATTATAGCCTCGTAGGTATCGGCTAATAAAGCAGGCTGGAATTGGATTCCCTCCTGATCTTTGTTTACTAAAATGTAATTCCCAATTTCAACTTTGAGAGCATAACGAGATAGGCTCTCCTCAGAAACCACCTTAGAACGAAATTTAGATAGATCTCCTTCGCTCAAATAGGGATATTGACGAAAGAGATACTCTGCTGCCACCAGGTTTAATATAGCATCTCCTAAAAATTCTAATCTTTCATTGTGAGGTAAGGTCTTTTTATCGGCTGACTTAGCATACGAAGTGTGAGTTAAGGCCCGATTTAAAAGACTTGGGTTGGCAAATTTGATTCCTAAATTTCTCTCGAGTTTCTTCAGATTTTTTCTTCGGGTTAGGCTGATATCCATCTCATAACTTCTTAATTACCAAAACGGCGTTATGTCCTCCAAATCCCATAGAATTAGACATGACTACTTTTATCTTAGCCTCCCGAGCTTTGTTGGGAACATAGTCTAAATCACACTCGGGATCAGGGTTTTCATAATTGATAGTGGGAGGAATAATTTTTTCTTTAAAAGCCAGAAGAGAGGCAATCATCTCTACTCCCCCTGCTGCTCCTAAAAGATGGCCGGTCATAGATTTAGTAGAACTTACTGGTATTCGATAAGCATCTCTTCCAAAAAGATCCTTGATAGCCTGAGTTTCCACCTTATCATTAAAAGGAGTGGAAGTTCCATGGGCATTTATATAATCAACCCCTTGAGGAGAAATTTTGGCATCTTTCAAAGCTTTGTTCATAGCTTCTCTCAGTCCCCTTCCATTCAGAATTGGCTGAGTGATATGATAAGCATCCCCACTCATACCAAAACCTACTATTTCTCCCCAAATGGATGCTTTTCTCTTTCTAGCCCGTTCCAGCTCTTCCAGAACTACTACTCCTGCTCCTTCTCCTATTACAAAACCGTCTCTTTCTCTATCAAAAGGACGAGAGGCTTTTTCCGGTTCATCATTCCGAGTAGACAGAGCTCGCATGGAACAAAAACCAGCTAATCCTAGAGGAGTAATAGCCGCCTCCGTTCCCCCAGCAACCATTACCTCTGCATCTCCTCTCTGGATTATCTTGAAGGCTTCTCCTATGGAGTGATTTCCTGTAGCACAGGCTGTAGAAATAGAAAAGTTAGGCCCGGAAAATCCATATTTGATGGCAATGTGTGCAGAAACAATATCAGTAATGAGCATGGGAACCAGGAAAGGACTTACTTTTTGAGGGCCCTTCTCTAATAAGACAGCCTCTTCTCTTTCAATAGTATAAAGTCCCCCTACTCCCGAGCCCACCAAAATACCTATTTTACCCAAGTCCTCCCCTTGCTGGGGTATTCCTGCGTGCTTTATTGCTTCTTCCGCTGCTATCATTCCTAACTGAGCAAACCGGTCTAGTCGCCTAATCTCCTTGGGTGAAAGACAGCGTTGGGGCTCAAAGTCCTTAACTTCGCCGCCAATTTGAGAACGGTAAGAGGAAACGTCGAAATAAGTTATCTTGCCTACACCATTTTTCCCCTCAAAAAGCGCCTGGCCAAAATCTTTTATCCCTATACCGATAGGAGAAACAACTCCCATTCCCGTTACTACTACTCGACGCTCCATGCTTTTCCTTTACCTACTCACTTTTTTCTAGACGATCCTCAATATAATCTATCACCTTTTGTACCGTGGTTAGTTTCTCTGCTTCCTCATCAGAAATCTCTAAATCAAATTCCTCTTCTAAAGCCATTACTAACTCTACCGTATCCAGTGAATCTGCTCCCAGATCATCCACAAATTTAGCTTCAGGTGTAATCTGAGATTCATCCACCCCTAACTGCTCACTGGTAATCTCTTTTACTTTCTTTATGATATCCTCCCTCAACATCCCTTCCTCCTTTTTTTTCGTATTGCGTATTCTTTAGTTGTCATTGCGAGAGCGGGAGCGGTTGCGAGGCGAAGCCGAAGCAAACTGTGAAGTATCGATAAGTCGCTGAAGAAAACCATGGTGATCTTATTGAGACCCCTTCGCTTCGCTCGGGGCAAGCTGCGCAATCTCCTTTTTGCCCAATACGCATCACGCACGACGCATCACGTATCCTACATAGCCATTCCGCCATCTATTTTGATTACTTCTCCTGTAATATAAGCCGCTTTCTCTGAAACCAGATAAGTGACTAAACTGGCTACTTCTCCGGGTTTTCCCATTCTTTGAAGAGGAACCTGGGAAATAATTGCATCTACAGCCTCTTTATTCAACCTTCTGGTCATAGCAGTATCAATAAACCCAGGAGCAACTGCATTGACCGTAATTCCATAACGCCCTACTTCTCTAGCTGCGGACTTAGTTAAACCAATAATTCCGGCCTTAGAAGCAGAGTAATTTGCCTGTCCAATATTTCCTCTTATTCCTATTATTGAGGAGATATTTACCACTCTCCCGTACTTTTGCCTCATCATATATCTTAGCACTGCTTTAAGGCAGTTAAAAGCCCCGTTTAGATTAACCTGTAAGACCCTATTCCAGTCCTCCTCCTTCATTCTTAAAAGGAGGCTATCCTTAGTAATGCCAGCATTGTTGATTAATATATCAATCCCTTTAAATTTGTCAATTACCTGCCTTGTAGCCTCATTTACCTCCTCATACTTAGCCACGTCCACTTTAACAGCGAGAGCGTCGCCCCCTTTTGCCTTTATTTTCTTGACCACTTCTTGCGATAACTCTTCATTGACATCAAATACCGCTACTTTTGCTTCATTCTCTGCTAATCTCAAACAAATCTTTTTCCCTATACCCTGGCCTCCTCCCGTAACTATAGCTACCCTATTTTTAAGATTCATGGGTGAATTTCCTCTTTTTTCTCACGAGATACGAGCGACGAGCGACGAGACACGACTTCTATAGCCTCTTTCATATCTAGAGGCAGGGGAGCCTCAAATTCCATCCATTTCTTTTCTCTAGGATGAAAAAAACCTAGACTTTTAGCATGTAGCATACCCCGTTCTATTTTACATGGAAAATCCTGCCACTTCTTTCCTCCATAAAGCTTATCCCCCACTAGCAAGCAATTTATGGAGTGAAGGTGAAGACGAATTTGGTGAGTTCTCCCTGTAAGTGGCCGCAGCTCCAGCAAACACCATTTTTCCCACTGCTTCAATACCTGATAGTGGGTGATAGCCTCACGACTAAATTTTCCTTCTCTACTCATCTTTTTGCCACCTGCCGGACTTCTTCCAATTCTCATCTCTATTATCCCTTTGTCTTGAGCAGGTTCCCCTCTGGCCAAAGCTAGATATATCTTTTTTACCACTCGTTTTCGAAACTGAGCAGCCAGAGCTAAATGAGTATAATCATCCTTAGCCACTACCATTACCCCCGAGGTATTCTTATCTAAGCGATGAACAACACCCTGACGCAAAATTCCGCCCACTTTAGACAGATGAGGAGAGTGATAAAGAAGAGCATTAACCAGAGTATCCCTCTGTTTAAAGGATACAGGGTGGACTGACATCCCGCTAGGTTTATTTACCACCAATAGATAAGAATCCTCCCATAAAATATCCAGAGGAATAGGTTCTGGCACCAGTGTTAATTGAGGAAAAGATAGAACCTCCATCCTCACTCTATCCCCTTCTCTTAAAAGATAAGCTTGTTTACCAGCTCGTCCGTTTACAAGAACCTTGCCTTTTCGAATTAATTCCTGAATGAAAGAACGAGAAAAAAAAGGCAGTTGACTCTTTAAAAAGATATCCGTCCTTACTCTTTTTTCCTCTTTCACTAAGAATTGATAAACAGAATTATCCATCAATATTATTGGTTAATTAGTTTACTAGAGATTGCTTCCCTTCGTTCGCAATGACGAAAACGGAGTTTTCCAGCGCTCTCAACTCAATTAACTAATTCACTCAATTAACTTAATTAACTAATTTACGTTCCCTGCGACGTCTTGCCATCAGAACTATGGCCGAGATTCCCAAGATTATACTCATAAACTGAAGAATGGTCAAATGAAACAAAGCTTCTCTACAGTCAGCTCTGAGGAAACCAATGGCAAAGCGATGTCCTGAATAAAGGATTAAAAACCATAGAAAAATCTGATGAGCAAACCTTGGATATCTTTTCAGGTGAATTAAGATAAAAAAAATCACTAAAAGATTTAGAGAGGAAATAAGTTGAGTAGGAATAAGGGGCTGACCAGGGAAAGCCTTGCCTGCAGGAGAAAGGGCAGGAAAGACAAGACCTCTCTCCCATACTTTCCCGTAGCAACACCCATTAAAAAAGCAGCCTACCCTGCCTATACTCATGCCTAGAGCAAGAGGAGAAGCAGCTATGTTAGCAATTCTCCAAAAGGGGAGGTGATAATGATGGAGAAAATAAAGGCTGGTAACCAGTGCAAAAACCAGACCTCCATAAAAAACTAGCCCTCCTTGCCAAATCTTGAGTATGGCTTGAGGATACTTAAGATACCAATGAGGATAAGTTAGTACATAAAAAATCCTTGCTCCGATAATACTCAATATTACTATCCAAAAAGAGAGTTTAAGTATCTTTGCTTCTGGGAAGTCCTCTTTTTTTGTGGCTCGTAAAAATAAACCAATGGCAACCAAAAATCCCCCAGAAATAAAAACTCCGTAGGTGTAAATAGTAAATGGGCCTATTTTAAAAAGAATAGGATACAAAGGGGTCCCCCTCAGAAAAAGGGGATAGGCTACTTTTTTTACTAGTTTCTACTAGATCATTCTTGGGCAAAAAAGTAGCCTGTCCCCTTTTTTGTTATCCTCCAAATAAAGAGCCCCACCCCCACACATATAGCAACATCGGCAAAGTTAAAGACAGGCCAGAGGTGAAAATCTAAAAAATCAATTATCTGCCCATCCCAGATTCGATCAAAAAAATTTGCTACCAAACCTCCCCAGACTAGTCCTAAACTAACCTTGAACCATCGATTTTTCTGAGAGAATTTTCTCAAAAGAACAATAAAGCAAAGAATCACGAGCCCATTAAGCACTATGACAAAAAAACCTTCTCTTGCCAATAAACCAAAAATAATTCCTTTATTTTTTAGATAAGTTAAATAGAAAAAGCCTTTGATAACAGGGATAGACTTCCCCAAGAAGAAATTTTCCTTAATATAAAATTTACTTAGCCAATCAGCAAAAAAAACGAGACTCGCTGTAATAAATACAAACATAACTATTCTCTAGAGTACCCCCTCACCTTAATCCTCTCCCCTTTTTACTTTTTTTATCAAGTTTTCAACTTCTTTTTGATCGATATGCTCCAATCTTGCACCAATCTCCTCAACAACTTTAGCTGCAAAGTAGCTGCCTATATGGCCGCAAATTTTTACACCATAGCCAGAGCAAATGCCATACAAAACTCCTGCGGCAAACATATCACCGGCACCGGTTGTATCCACTGGGGTTGCTCTATAACCTGGAATCTCATACACTGTGTTGTTCTGTTTGATATATGATCCATACCTACCAACTTTCACTATCGCTATCTCGGTTAATTTAGCTATGTCATTTAATGCTTCTAACGGCTCTAAGCCAACAAGAGCGTTGGCTTCATTTTCATTTGCAAAAACAATATCAGCGTATTTCTCAATTATCTTTAGAATATCCGCTTTATTTCTGGCTACTATACCTGAATCACCTAAATCAACACTGATTTTTATATTATGCTTTTTAGCAAACTGCATTGCCTCTAGTGAGACGTCCCTCAACCCTTTATCTTCAAGCTGGTAACCTTCAATATGCAATATCCTACTCTGTTTTAAATCTTCAAGAAAAATATCAGCTTTTTTCAGCTCCAGCGCTGCACCTAAATATACAGCGAATGTTCTTTCACTGTCCGAGGTTATAAATGTTATGGCATGGCCTGTTATTTTTTCTGATCTAGCTAATCTGGGTTTTACTCCACTCTTAAACATTTTTTCTTCATATATATCCCCGTGACTATTCCTACCTATTTTGCCGCAGAAAACCGGATTGCCGCCAAATATTGCTACCCCATGTAATGTATTTGCACAACTTCCGCCCGGAGAAGTCTTAACTGGGTACTTTTTAATCTTTTTCAATAATTTCTTTGAATCCTCTTCATCAACTAGATGAAACTGACCCTTTTTTAGATTAAGTTCTGATAATTCATTATCCTCCACTTCTACTAAAAAATCCATCAATGCCGAACCTATACCAAATACATCATACTTCATCTTCAAACTCTTCCACTTACCACTTTCCAGCATCTTTCGCAC
>JAUVZS010000020.1:0-10716 GCA_030602435.1 Clostridia bacterium | reverse complement strand
TCTTTGAGGGGGTCTCTAAGTCTCCTGTTTTTGTGGAGATTTCTGATGAAGAAGTTAAGTTTCACTCTGCTTCCCATCTCTGGGGAAAAGAGACTTATGAGACAGAAGATACTGTTTTAAAACAAGTAAATGTTCCTGGGGCTCAAGCAGTGGTTATAGGACCAGCGGGCGAGAATCTGGTCAGATTCTCCTTGATAGAGAATAATTACTGGCGCTCTGCGGGAAGATGCGGTATGGGAGCGGTAATGGGCTCTAAGAAATTAAAAGCCATAGTCTTTCATGGAAAAAAGCAGAGAAAATTTGCCCATGAGAATCTTTTAAAAAATTATATTAAAGATTTAAGAGCCAAGGGAAAAGATAACCCTGGTGTAGCTGCTTACAGGAGATTGGGCACTCCCCAACTAGTAGCTATAACTAATAAGATGGGAGCATTTCCCACAAAATACTGGTTAAGAGGACATCGTGATGACTGGGAGAAAATAAGTGGGGAGACTCTCATTAAAGAGTTAAAAGTAAAGTCCCGTGCCTGCAGCGGATGTTTTTTAGCTTGTGGAAAACTTAGTCAGGTATTAAAAGGAAGACATAAGGGCTTGACAATTGAAGGACCGGAGTATGAGACAATCTGTGTATTTGGAGGACTCTGTTTAATTGAAACTCTGGAGGAGATAGTTTATTTAAATGATATCTGTGACCGTTTAGGGATTGATACGATAACTGCGGGCAATTTAGTAGCCTTTGTTATGGAAGCTTCCCAAAGAGGTGCTATAGATACTAAATTAAATTATGGTGATGTTGAGGGGGTAGCTAGCTTAATTAAAAATATTGCTGAAAAAAAGGGGTTAGGATCCCTTCTCTCTCAGGGAATAAAACAGGTAAGCAGAGAACTTAACTTAGAAGATTTAGCTATTCATGTGAAGGGTTTGGAGCCTCCCGGTTATGAACCTCGCACATTAAAAGGAATGTCTTTAGCTTATGGAACATCTGATAGAGGAGCCTGTCACCTGAGAGCTACTATATATAAGGCGGAGCTGTCCGGAATGATTGCTCCTGATGCTATTGAGGGAAAAGCTGAAGTTTTTGTAGATTTTGAGGATAGACATACTCTTTTTGATACCTTGATTTTTTGCCGATTCTATAGGGATCTTATTGGTTGGGATGATTTAAGTGTTGTCTATGAAGCAACTACAGGTCTTAAATTAAATAAGAAAGATTTAAAGAGAATCTGTTGTAATATAATGGATACTACCAAAAGATTTAATATAAGAGAGGGATTAACTAAAAAAGATGACTTTCTTCCTCCTCGGTTTTTTACCGAGCCCATCGAGGATGGAAAGGTGATAAGAGAGAAAGATTACGAGAAGATGCTTTCCGATTATTATTATCTAAGAGGATGGGATAAGGATGGAAGGCCGAGAGGAGTAAAATAAAGGAAAATTTAAACATTGACACGCTAACCCCCGTTTCCCGAGAGAGCCGAAAGTACAAAAGCTAAATTTCGTATAGTAGAACTATTGAAAATAAAGAATCAACTGTGTAAATAGAGGAAGAGAATAGAGGAAAAATTTTAATAAATTGAGGAGGAGAGAGTGAAAACTAACCAAGAATTATTTGAAGAAAGGCAAAAGTATATCCCACGAGGTCCCTTTAATGTTTCTCCTTTATTTGTTTCTGAAGCTAAGGGAGCGACTCTTAAGGATGTAGAAGGAAAAAGATATATTGATTTTGCTGGAGGAATAGGGGTAGTGAATGTGGGACATTGCGCTGAGGAGGTTGTCTCTGCTGTAAAAGACCAGGTTGAAAAATATATTCATACCTGTTTTCATATAGTAATGTATGAGCCTTACCTTGCCTTAGCTAAAAAGTTAAACGAGGCAGCTCCAGGAGATTTTGAGAAAAAGACTATGTTTGTCAATAGCGGAGCAGAAGCAGTAGAAAACGCTGTTAAAATAGCTCGCTATTATACAAAAAGAAAGGCTATAATCTGCTTTGAGGACGCTTTTCATGGAAGAACTTTATTAGCTATGAGTCTTACCAGCAAGATAAAACCCTATAAATTTGGCTTTGGTCCCTTTGCTCCTGAGATATATAGAATTCCTTACGCTTATTGTTACCGTTGTCCTTTTGGAGAAAAGTATCCTTCCTGTAATCTAAGATGTGCTGAGCATTTAAGAGAGGTTTTTCATAACTATGTTCCTGCAGAGAATGTTGCCGCTTTGATAATGGAGCCTGTTTTAGGGGAGGGGGGATTTGTTGTTCCTCCAAAAGAGTTCCTTTCCAGATTAAAAGAGATTTGCCAGGAACACGGTATTCTTTTTATCGCTGATGAGATTCAGACAGGATTTGGCAGAACAGGAAAGATGTTTGCCGTAGAGCATTCTAATGTTGAGCCAGACATCATCACCACAGCTAAATCTTTAGCTGCTGGCCTTCCTTTGAGTGGAATTACAGGTAGAGCAGAAGTAATGGATGCTCCTCATGTAGGAGGCTTAGGGGGAACCTATGGAGGAAATCCTCTATCTTGCAGAGCTGGCTTAGCTGTATTTGATATAATTGAGAAAAAAGATCTTCTTTCCAGAGCTCAAAAGATAGGGAAAAAAGTTTTAGAGAAGTTTAAAGAGATGCAAGAAAAATACCCTCTCATTGGAGATGTCAGAGGTTTAGGAGCTATGGTAGCTCTGGAATTGGTAAAAGATAGAAAAACTAAAGAGCCAGCAGACGAAGAGGCTAAGCTTTTGGTAAAAAAGTGTTATGAGAAAGGGTTAATTATTCTCAAAGCAGGTACTTATAATAATATCATCAGGATATTGATGCCCCTTGTTATCAGTGATGATGAACTTGAGGAGGGGCTTTCCATTTTAGAGGAAGGAATAAAAGAAGTACAATAAAATATATATAACATCTGTAAGAAATATAGTAGAAATAGAAGTAACTAATCAGGTCAGATTAAGAATCCAGAGGAGTTGCATTTCTGGGTTAAGGAGAGAAGAATAGGCTGGAGTTGTCCACTATTTTTGCTTTTTCTCTTAGCTTTTGCAACCAGAGGTTTAGAGTTTTTGTTCTCTTTTGGGAAAGTAGATTTTCCTTAAATTTTTCTTTTTCTTTGAAGAAATCTTCCAGAAAGAGTTCTCTTTGAGTCAATTTCATTATGTAGTATCCCTTGGTTAATTTTAAAGGTTCGCTTATCTCCTCTTTCTTTAGAGAAAAAGCAGTTTGGATAAATTTTTCTGTATCCTGGAAAGTTATTCCTCCTATTCTGTCTGTTCGTTTGAAAAATTCTACATTCCTATATTCCAAATCTAGTTTTTTGGCTAATAAAGATAAATTTTTGTTTTCTTTCGCTTCTTTTGCTAGCTGGCTTGCCTTTTCTCCAGCTATCTTTATAGTTTTTTCTTCTATCAAACTTTCCTTTACTTCTTTAGTTATCTCCTTTAAAAGGGGTATATAAGAGGGGTTTTTTTCCTTGAGGTTAATGAGGCAGTATCCCTGCGGAGCCTTAACAGGGGAACTAATTTCTCCTTGGGTAAGGGAAAAGGCTGTCTTGCTGAACTGAGGAACCCATCCCAGGCCCTTAATGTTATCCTCTCGAGTAAAAAAGGGTGTGGTTTCACTAGAGTGGGGATAATGCTTTTTTGCGTACTCCTCAAAGGTAATCTTTTTTTCCTCTATTTTTTTCTTAACATTCTCTGCCTCTTTTTTAGCTAAACTTTCACTTTTCTCTTCAATCCACATTTGTTCCACTCGCTTCCTCACTTCTCCGAAAGACCTGATATAAGCCTCTTCTATTTCTGTTAACTTAATGAGATGATAGCCAAAAGGAGTTTTCACTATCTTACTCACTTCTCCTTCTTCCAGGGAAAAAAGAGCTTTATTAAAAGAGGAAAACATCTGGGAGGAGGAAGTAAGAAAGCCCAGATCCCCTCCTTTTTCAGCAGACATAAAATCCTCGGAGTATTTCTTGGCCAGAGTAGCGAAATCAGCGCCCTCTTTTGAGTTTGATTCAGAAAAATACTTCGGGTGGGCTAAAAGAAAGGGCTCTATTAGAATGCCCAAGGATACTGTCCTTTTCCATTTGGGGAGAATGAGTCATATGGCTATTTCTTGTGTAGGATGTGGAGCCTGTGAGCAAACTTGCCCCAGTAATATCCCCTTGCTTAAAATATTTAAAACAGTAAGCCATAATACGCAGGAGATATTTAAATATATTCCAGGAAGGGATCTGGAAGAGCCATTGCCACTTACTACTTTTAAGGAAGATGAACTTCAAAGTGTGGGGAAGGAGTAATATTACTTACTAAATCTTTAAACCAGGTGGCAGGCTACAAAATGTTCCTCGTCCACTTTTTTCAAGGAAGGAACTTCTCTTTTGCATATCTCATTTTTCATCTCTGGGCAGCGAGTATGGAAACTACATCCGGAAGGGACATTTATAGGGCTAGGAACATTTCCTTGCAAGAGAACCTCTTTTCTCTGCTGGTGAACATCGGGAATAGGAACAGCAGATATCAAAGCCTTAGCATAAGGGTGTAGAGGGTGGTTAAATATTGTATTTGCTGGACCTGTCTCTACTATACGGCCTAAATACATTACCATAATTCTGTCAGTAATATAGTTTACCACTATCAAATCGTGAGAAATAAATAAATAAGTTAGATTTAATTTTTTTTGTAACTCGATAATTAAATTGAGAACTTGCGCCTGGACAGAGACATCCAAAGCCGAGGTTGGTTCATCAAGAACTATAAATTCTGGGTCCAGAGCCAGAGCTCTGGCTATACCTATTCTTTGTCTTTGTCCACCACTGAATTCATGAGGATATCTATAGAGAGTATCTTCTTTCAATCCAACTTGCCCTAATAATCCTACCACTCTTTCTTGAAGCTCCAAACCTTTTAGATTACTATGAGTCCTTAGAGGCTCTCCGACAATACTTTGGATGTTCATACGAGGATTTAGAGAAGTGTAGGGATCTTGAAATACTACTCCCATCATTTTTCTCGTTTTTCTTAGCTCCTCATCTTCCAAGGCAAAAAGACTCCTCTTTTTAAAAAATACCTCACCAGCTGTAGGAGCAATGAGTCTTAATATAGTTCTTCCTATAGTGGTCTTACCGCATCCTGATTCTCCTACCAATCCTACCGTTTCTCCTTGCTGAATACTGAAAGAAACATCTTCCACTGCCTTAACATACTCTTTTCTTCGCTGCCAGAAACCCCTAATTACAGGAAAATATTTACGTAAATTTTTAACTTCAACTAGTGGGGACATTAAATTTCTCTTTTTTAATTCCTTATAAATTCAAGAATTGTATAAGTGACAAAAGACAAAGTGATTTTTTTCCACTTTGGCTTGACCTGGTCTCTCTTTTTGGCATATTTCCATAGAAGAAGGACAACGTGCATGAAATCGACATCCTGACGGTGGATTCAGCAAATCACATACAGTTCCCTTGATCGTTTTCAACTCTCCTTTTTGTGTTGTTTTGGGAATAGATCCCAGTAATCCTTTGCTATAAGGATGCTTGGGATTTTCAAATATCTCCTCTACAGAAGCTTCTTCCACGAATTCTCCGGCGTACATTATAGCTACTCTATCACATATTTTAGCTATTATCCCCAGATTATGAGTAATCAATAAAATAGAGGTTTTTAATTTTTCTTTAAGTCCCTCCATTAAATTTAATATTTGAGCCTGAATAGTTACATCCAGAGCAGTGGTAGGCTCATCAGCTATTAGTAGACTTGGTTCACAAGAAAGAGCTGCCGCAATCATAATTCTCTGCTGCATGCCGCCGCTGAGTTCGTGGGGGTACTTTTGCAAAGTTCTCCTGGGGTCGGGTAGTCCTACCTGCTTAAACATCTCAATAGCTCTTTTTTGAGCCTCTTCTTTACTCACTTTTTGATGATTTTTAATCACTGCCGTCAGCTGGTCTCCCACAGTAAACACCGGATTTAGGGAGGAGGTAGGATTTTGGAAAATCATAGAAATCTTACTTCCTCTTATTTTTCTCATTTCCTCCTTTTTCTTCTTTAAAAGGTTTTGTCCTTCAAAAAATATTTTTCCACCTACAATCTTTCCCGGTGAAGGGACTAATCTCAGAATAGAGAGGGCAGTTACCGATTTTCCACATCCTGTCTCTCCCACAATTCCTAAAGTTTCCTCCTTGTAAATAGTAAGGTCAATTTTATTTAAGGTCCTAACTATTCCCTCATAAATAAAAAAGTGAGTCTCCAACTCTTTTACTTCTAATAATATCTCTCTCAATTTTATACTTTTTTCCTTTTTAGCATAATTTATTTCTTAGAGAATCTTTCCTTATTTCATAAACACTTTCTGCAAGCTCTAATAAATCCAGGTCTATTTCTTTGATTAGTAATTTTTCTTCATTCTCCAGTGATACTGCTCTGCCATAGAAAGGAATGGCTATTTGAGAATGGCCTATTAGATTACGAGTGAATTTACCTATTTCGATCTTACCGCAGCCACCTACATAGACAAAAACAATGCCGTTTTCTATTGCTCTTGCTGGAACGCAGAAATCAACGAAGTTTATTTCTGTATCTACATCAGGGACCTTTTTTCTTAGCTCTTCTGAGTTAAGAAGACTATATTTGTCTTCATAAAGCCAGAAGGAGGAACAAAAGACAATTTTAGCTCCCTTTAGAGCAATTTCCTTGGTAACTTCTGGAAAAGCTAGATCCCAGCAAATTTCTAACCCAATTTTTCCAAATTCAGTATCAAATACTGATACTTCATCTCCAGCTTTTATATAAGTCTTCTCGCCACCCCATAAATTGATTTTTCTATACTTACCTATGATTTTCCCAGAGTCATCAATGAGAACACTTGTATTATAATAGTTATTATCCTCCTTTTCTATACTTACCATTACGATATAAAGGCCATTCTCTTTGGCTAACCTGCTAAACTCCTCAGTATATTCACCGGGAATTTCTTGAGTATATTGAAGATTCTTTTTTTCCACCAGGCCGGTTAAAAAATACTCAGGAAAGCATATAATATCACAATCTTTACTACTCGCCTCTTTAATTAAGAGACCTGCTTTTCTCAAATTCTCCTCTACATTTAAAGACTTTATCTGCATTTGTGCTGCACAAATCTTTACCTTCAATTCATTTTCCTCCTCCCTTATGATCGAGCTTATTTTCTCCTCTTCGGATTCAGGGCTTCCGCTAGTCCATCTCCCAGTAGATTAAAACCCAGTACGGTAATAAAAATGGCTACCCCAGGGAAGGTAGAAAACCACCATTGGTTAAGAATAAACGAGCGTCCCTTGCTTATCATTACTCCCCAGTCCGGCGTTGGTGGTTGGGTTCCTAATCCTAAAAAACCCAGGCCAGCTAATGATAAAATAATATAACCCATATCAAGAGTTGCTTGCACAATAATTGGCGTCAAACAGTTAGGTAGAATATGACGAAACATTATCTTGAAATTTGATACGCCAACGGCTCTGGCTGCTTCTACAAATTGCCTTTCTCTGAGAGAAATTGTCTGGCTACGAGCAAGTCTTGTGTACCATGGCCACCAGGGCACAGAAAGGGCAATCATTGCGTTCATCAGACTGGGTCCCAATATAGCTACTATAGCAATAGCCAACAAAAGGGAAGGAAAAGCTAAAACCATATCACTCATTCTCATTATTACCTCATCAATCTTTCCTCCAAAATAACCGGCTATTATTCCTAAGGGTGTACCAATAACTACTACTATCAAAATTACTACTACTGCAGCTTTCAAGGATACTCTGCTTCCAAAGATTACCCGGCTAAGAATATCCCTTCCTAAATTATCTGTCCCAAAAAGGCGTTCATAATTTGGAGAAAGTAATCTATCCTTTACACTTGAAATTCCCCTTCCTTGCTCAGGGTAAGGAGCTATCTGAGAAGCAAAGATAGAAATGAGGATTAAAGAAATAACTATGGCTAATCCTAATATGGTTAAGGGATTTTTCAAAAAAAAGTGCAAGCTGCGGCGATATTCCTTTAACCTGCCCCCCCTGTAAAAATTTTTCTTTAGTCTTTTCATAATTATACTACCTTTCCTTACAAACGAATTCGAGGATCTAAAAATACCAGAACCAAATCAATAACTAAATTAACTAAAACATAAAGAAGAGCTCCCACCAAAGTTACGGCCATAATCACTGGGTAATCGTTTAATAAAATTGATTTTACTGTATAAGTCCCTACTCCAGGCCAATAAAAGATAGTTTCAATAAAGAAAGTTGCTGTGAGCATAGAGGCAAAGGCAAGGCCTGCCGTGGTTAATGTTGGAGCCATAGCATTTTTGAGGGCATATTTGAAGACAACGGTTCTTTCCGGGATGCCTGCAGCCCGGGCAGCAACAATATAATCTTCCCTATTTATTTCTAGCATCGTTGCCCTGGTCATTCTCATAATTATTCCTGTTGAATAAGCAGCTAAGGTAATCCCAGGTAAAATTAAGTGTAAAATAGAACTCTTGAAGGCAACCCAGTTTCCTGTAATCAAAGAATCTATTACATAAAATCCCGTAATATGTTTAATGGGAGAAAAAAGACTAACATAAATATCAATTCGTCCACCTAATGGTAGGATGCCTAGCCAACGAAAGAAAAGGAGTTGAAAGAGTAAACCCAGCCAAAAAGCAGGCAGTGACACACCAGTTACTGCAAAAAGCCTATCCGCATGGTCTATCAAAGTATTTTCCTTTTGAGCCGATGCCACCCCGAGAAGAGTACCAATGATTAAGGCAAGAATAATGGCCGTAAGCATTAATTCAAAGGAAGCGGGAAGGAAACGGAGAATACTCTTTAATACCGGCTGATGGGTCCTAATGGAAGTACCTAAATCACCATGGAGGAGGTCTCTTAGGTAATAAGCATACTGTACATACACAGGTTTATCTAAACCTAACTTAATTCGTATTTCGGCTATTTGTTCTGGTCTAGGGCGTGGACCAAGATAAACTGCTGCCGGGTCGGATGGGACTATTCTGGCTAGAGTAAAGGTTATTATTGAAAGTCCGATAAGAACGAGAATTAATAGTGCTAGACGTCTTCCAATATATCTTAAAAACTTGTTCATAATCTATTTGAATAATCTTTTCCTTTTAGTATTTTACTAAAAATTAAGAAAAAAACAATATGAACGTAACTTTTGCGCAAAAGTTACGATGAAAATTAAAATTTAATATAAAAGGAGGCGACAAAAAGCCACCTCCTTTTAATCTTGAGGCTACATTTCTCCCTTTATTTCTTATTTATGCATGTAGTAGAACCACATTGCCCCTGCATAGGCAGGATTGTCTATGTAGCCTTTAACATCCGTCCTTATAGGAACAGCATGATCAGTGTCAAGAAGGTACACGGAAGGTGCTTCTTCTATAAGGATTTCTTGACACGCTGACCAGAGTGCTAGAGCTGCTACAGGATCTGGTGTTCTGTAAGCTGTGTCCATAAGGCTATCTACTGCCGAATTGCTATAGTAAGAGAGGTTAAAGAAGGGAGCATCTTCGGAATGCCACAAACTGTACAGAGTATCGTATGGGTCATTGAAAGTTGGCCACCAGAGCAGTGCAAACATATCTTGCCTCTGAGCAGCATCACCTTTGCTCTTTGCCCACTGTGATGACCATGTTATCGACTGAACCTCTACATCAATTCCTATGTTAGCTAATCCTTCTTTCACTAGAGGACTGAAAGCTTCTTCTGTTACATTTTCCGCACAATAAGTGTAAACAAGAGTTCTATCTATTCCGTCAGGATAACCTGCTTGGGCCATAAGTTCTCGAGCTTTATCCAGGTCATAGGTATATCTCATTCCTTCTAAACTTTCGTCATAACCAAACTCGCCATAAGGAATAGGGCCTAGCGACTGTTTTCCTAAATCGCTTACCGCGACTGTGATAATATCTTGATAGGGTATAGCATATGAAATTGCCTGCCTTACCAATTTATTATCCAAGGGAGCTCTTTGTGTATTTAGATGGAGACAATAACTGTAGAAACTGGGAAAAACTAGAACATCACAGTCTGCTGTTGCATCTACTCGAGTCACATTATCTACAGGAATTCGAGTTACCAGATCAGCTGTTCCTGATTCCAGCATATTCTGTAGAACTACAGCGTCATTAACTCTTAAGATAACAACCTTCTCTAAATGTGGGCCTTCCCATCCTCCCCAGTAATCTTCAAATTTTGTGAGGATAATTTCCTCATCAGGTTTCCAGCTTGCAAGCTTGTAAGGACCGGTTCCAGCTGCATTTCCCTCTTCAAACCATTCGCGTGGTTGGGCTGCACTTGTAGGACTCATTATCCACGCTCCATTAGCCGAACCAAGTATTCGATCAAGTGGTACACCAGCACTGAGGTCAAATTTAACAGTATACTCATTTATTACTGTGATTTCGTCAACAGCGGAGAAGATAAAGGCTGCTCCTGCACCCATGTTCATAGTTCGTTCAATAGAGGTCTTTACTGCTTGAGCATTAAACACATCACCATCATGAAACTTAACTCCTTCTCTCAGATAGAATGTCCAGCTAAGCCCATCCGGTGAGAACTCCCAATCTGTAGCAAGAAGTGGCTCCACTTTTTCTTCGGCCCCAGGAAGAGTGGTCCGCGTCAATCCCTCGTATATATTGGGCATATAAACAGCTTCCGTAGAAAAAGCTGCACTTGGATCCCATGTAGTAACGCCATAATTAGATCCAACC
>JAUVZS010000253.1:0-2892 GCA_030602435.1 Clostridia bacterium | reverse complement strand
ACTTCAAATACATGGTTGCAGTTCTCACACTCCATTTTAGCAATAGAATCCCCAACATAGGTAATATTGGTTAAAGCCTCCTTGAAGCACCAACTATACACCAGACTAGTTTTTATTTGCTTAACCATTTCTGGCTCCTGTCTTTACTTATATTATACAACATTTTTACAAATTGCCAAGTGTTAAAACGCCCCTTTGTTATAGTGTTAATAGAATGTCATATATAACTATCAAGTCAGAATGTCCTACCTTAGAGATTTAATTAGTTAACTTCCTTGTAGGTTTATCTTTTCTTTTTTGTACTTACCCAAATCGCTTTGTTTTAGAAATAATGCTACTTTTAAGAAAAAATGTCCGCTTTTTACCCTTTTTTGCATCTATATATTAGGGTAAGCAAAAAAGGGGGATAAAATGATCAAAGAGGCTCAGCTAATAAAACGTGCTCAATTAGGAAGCAGCACGGCTTTTGGCAAACTGGTAAATATGTACTGGAATAAAGTCTTCCTCTTAACTACCAAATATTGTAAACTGGAAGAAGATGAAGAAGATATTGTCCAAGAGACTTTTATTCAAGCCTGGCAAAACATTAAAAGATTTCAAAGAAACTCTACTTTTTTCTTTTGGTTATGCAAAATAGCCTTAAACTTAATCTATGAAAAGAGGAGAAAAAAGAAGCTTAAGACTATATCCTTGCATAGCTTACCTCAGGACTATCTAAAGGATGAGAATGTTATCTCTCCTTTTGAAGAGTTAGAAATAAAAGAACTTAAGGAAAGACTTTATCAGTTCATAGAGCATCTTCCCCGAGAGGAAAGAATAGTCTATAAGCTTCGTATGATAGAGTCTTCGCCTTATCAGAAAATAATTAGAATAACCGGTCAATCTAAAACTACTGCCGAAAGATGTTTTCGTAGAGCCAACAGTAAGGTAAGCAAATTCTTACAAGAGGAGAATCTATCAAGATGGCCAAGTCAAATAATGAGAGTATTGAGAGAATATTAACTAAATTCCTCGATGAGTTTCACCAGGGGAAAAATCCTAAGATCAGAGATTATCTACGCCTTTACCCTGGTAAGGAAAAAGAGCTCATTAGGGAACTTACGGCAGCTAAGATTGCCTACCTTACCTTTCATCCAGAAAGGGATGAAAAAGAAGATGAAGAATCCTTAGTTAATCTTTTAAAAAGATTAAAAAGACTTAAAGGAGAAAAATGAGAAAAAGTAGGAATTTATCCCCGCAAATCCTCAAGAGATACAAAACCCTTAGCCTGGTCAAAGAAGGTTTTTTAACTTTGAGCAAGGCAAGTGAAGAACTTGAGCTTTCCTATCGTCATACCCATAGGCTTTTTTATCGCCTGCTTAGAGCCGGAATGAATCCAGAGACACTTTTATATAAAAGAACTCACCCCTCCTGGAATAGACTATCCGAAGAAGAAAGAGAAAAAGTAATCGAGGTTTTTGATAGCTACCCTGAAATAAATAACTATCATCTATCCGAGGTTTTAGAAGAAACTCTAGAGAGATCCCTTTCTCCTTCTACTATAAGATCTATTCTTATTGAAAGTGGAAGATATCGTCCCCAAAAGAAGAAAAGAAGAGCAAGGAAAAGGTTTGAGAGAAAATCATTTGGGGAGCTCATTCAGATGGACACATCAGAGCACCTCTGGCTACCAGCCTTAGGTAAAAGAACCTTCCTTGTAGCTATGGAGGATGATTATTCAAGAGAACTTTTAGTAGTAAGGATATTTAGCTCTGATACTACCTGGAATAATCTATGTGTAATAAGAGAAGCAGTTGGAAGATACGGAATTTTTTCCTCTCTTTATACTGATAATGATTCTATGTTCAAATTCATAAGGAAAGGGTTTTCCATGCATTTTGAGTATAGATCTGATTTGGAGAAAATCCAGACTCAGATTAACCGAGCACTCTTGGAGCTGGGAATTCTTTTAATCCACCATGAGCCTTTTCAGCCTCAATGCAAAGGAAAAATAGAACGCCTTTTTTCTTTTATGCAGAATAGACTCTTTTATCCCTTAAAAGATGTCAAAGACCTATTCGAAGCTAATGAGATTCTGGAAGAATGGAGAGAATGGTACAACAAAAAGCACATCCATTCCATTACAGGCCTAAGGCCTTCTGATAGGCATCATCCTTCTTCTTTTAAGCCTTTACCTAAGAGAATAAATTTGGATGATGTGTTCTGCTTTAAAGACACCAGAATCCTCAAAAAGGATAACACCTTCAACTACCAGAATAAAACCTATCAGATCACCAATCAGACTCATCGTTTTAGTTGGAACAAGGCCAAAATAACCCTACATATTCTCCCTGAGAGGTGTATTAGAGCTTTTTATCAGGGAAAATTTATCCAGGAGTTTCCCTATAAGGTTTAGTTTAAAAGAGTTCTTTGACAAACAATATGACATTCTTGCTTAACGGTTAATAGGACATTCTACCGACACCGTAACACTCCCCTCCCTTTTCTTAGTGAAATTTTAAAGTGTATCTGACATCCAGATTTTTTGGGGTTGACACTTTAGGAGAATTTTATATAATATGGTAGACAAATGTCTACTAAGGAGGGGAAAATGAAGATTTTTCTTACCCCACGGCAAAGACAGGTTCTTGAGTTTTTGAAGGAGTATATATCCGAGAGGGGATATCCTCCCACCCTGAGGGAAATTGCTCGAGAGCTCGGAATAAAATGGACTAAGGGAGTAGAAAAGCACCTTCAGGCTCTGGAGAAGAGAGGATATATCAAAAGATTTCCGGGCGCAAGGAGTATTGAGATCCTGGGGTTTTCTCGAGGGCGATCTATTCCAGTAGTAGGTAGTATAGCTGGGGGAAAGCCAATTGTAGCAGAAGAAAACATTGAGAAAACCTTAACTTT